>CAZFSN010000229.1:0-4627 GCA_964521815.1 uncultured Ignavibacteria bacterium
ACCAAGACATTCGCCGAAAAAGTCGACGGCGGCTATAAGGTCAACGGCACCAAGTGCTGGATTACCAGCGCGGGAATTTGCAAGACCTGTGTATTCACGGCTCGTACATCCAGAGAACCCGGCACCAGGAATATTTCCTCATTTATAGTCAATCACGGCACGAAAGGTTTTTCCAGCGGCAAGAAAGAAAACAAGCTGGGCTTGCGCGGTTCGGATACCCGATTTCTGCATTTCGATGATGTCTTCATTCCCGATTCCGACCGTCTCGGCGAGGAAGGCCAGGGTTTCAAGCAGTTCATGATAACTCTCGATGGCGGCCGGGTGTCAATCGCGGCGATGGCCCTGGGGCTGGCTCAAGGCGCCTATGACGTAGCTGTCAAATACGCCGCGCTGAAAAAATACGAGGGCATTCCGCTGGGCTTCCATCAGGGCATCGGTTTCAAGTTAGCTGATATGGCTACGCAGATTGAGGCCTCGCGGCACCTGGTTTATCACGCGGCGATGCTCAAAGATTCGGGCAAGCGGTTTTCCAAAGAGTCGGCGATGGCGAAACTTCATGCATCCGAAACAGGCACGTATGTCTGCTGGAGCGCAATCGGCATACTGGGCGAAATTGGCCTGACCGACAAGTTCCCGGCCGAACGGCATTGGCGGGATGTCAAGCTCGATGAAATCGGCGAGGGCACATCCGAAGTGCAGCGGCTGGTGATATCGAGGCTGATTTTGAAAGAAGCCGCCGATTCGCAATCGATGTTCGGTTTTCCGGAAGGCTGGACGGCGGAGTAAAGGCCATGTATCACGTGTTGTCGGGTCGCCCGACCCGACAACTGCAATCCGAATGATTGTCTTTCCCGCGAAGGTCCCGTTAGGGATGCCTTACGGCACGGGAAACCAGGAAAAAAGTTTGATTGCAAATTGACTGAATTGAAACGGAGATTCTCCCATGGCCGCATTCCTCGGAAGGATTTGTGAAAGGGGAGTAAATATTTAACAAGGAAACTATTATGAAGACTTCAATTATCGTCTTTTTACTATTGCTACAAACAACTGTTTTTGCTCAATATTACTGGGTCAATCCTGTACATGGACATATTCCTGAAATAAGTGATGCCAGAGCAAGAGCGCTGGGCCGTACAGAGATATTATCTTCTTCCGGTGCAAATTCTATGTTTTACAGCCCCGCAAATCTTGCTCTTGTAGACGAACCGAATGTTCAGATTGGTTTCAGGTGGCGTAAAGGGACCATTGATGATGATGAATATTGGAATAATTTTGCATATTATGACGGGGCAGGAAGCTATCCTCTTCATTCTGATTTTAGCCAGATCGCGTTTGCCTTGCCATTTAATATTCCTGGCTCAACCAAAAGGTTGGCAATATCAATAGGCTTTAATACTTTCTTAGATTGGGGAATGAATAAGGATGAAGAGGAGTATCATATTCCTTCGAGCAGTACAGAATTCCAGGAATCAAATATAACCGGCGGTATTCGAACTTTATCAATAGCCATAGCGATGAAATGGAATAATAAATTTGCTTTTGGCGCCGGATTCCACAAATCGCTTAATAGCAAATATATCTATGATACTAAGTATTGTTATGATCCTGAACCAGAATCAGATGAAGTTGTGCTGGATAGGGTAAAAGGTCAATGGTACTTATCTTCATTTTTTACTAATCTTAGCTTAATTTACATGCCATTAAAAGAAGTCACGATGGGTTTGATGATCAAACCACCGTATAGCATAAAAGCAAACCGCTACACACGCGAAATGATATTTATTGGCTGGAATAATACATATTGGGAGCATGATGTGAATTCGAAATCGAAAATACCTGCGTTGTGGGGTTTTGGTATTTCATATAATTTTAGAAAGATTACAGTATTTGCTGAATACCAAAACCGCCCATATGCAAATTATAAGCGACTGGGAACTAATTTAGGTGAAGACTTATTTGAAGGTGTTGAAAATGGCCATTCTTGGAAAATCGGTATGGAGTTTGACAATGTAATTCCATTTCGTTTGGGATTCTTCAGCGACGCTATTCCCGAAGTAAAAGATTATATGGAGGATAATGAACCTGCTTCTCTGAAAGGTGTTACAGCAGGCATTGGAATCAACACAAAATATCTGCTTGTAGATTTTTATGCCGAATATGCATTTTGGGAACGGACTGGATACTATTATTCAGGATATAACGCAAGGTACACTATTAAAGAAAATTATATTAACATGGGGGTAACTATTAGCGTTATTAGTCCAGAAATATTTTAATATATTTTCCCGCGAAGGTCCCGTTAGGGATGCCTTACGGCACGGGAAACCAAAAACCTATAACATACGTGTTAATGTTATTTAACAGCACAATTTCCTTAATTTAAAAATTCATAAAAATACAAAATCCGGGAACCCTTGTATATTGATAATGGTTTTCATATTCAATTAGATGGAAACTTGAAAAACAAACAAGGAGAAAGAATCATGAACAAGTTGAAAACACTGGGCATAATCGGAGTTTTATCATTGACTCTGATCGCTGCCTGCAGCAAAGATGACGAAGTAGTACAACCGACTACAACCACGCTGACGCTTAATATCAGCGGCCTGGAAGATCTCGGCTCGAACTACAAGTATGAGGGCTGGATTATCGTGGATGGCGCTCCCGTATCCACCGGGACGTTCTCGGTTAATAGTTCGGGCGTGCTTAGTCAAACCGAGTTTGATGTCAATATCGATGATCTGGACATGGCTTCAGCGTTTGTCCTGACAATCGAACCTTCCCCCGATTCGGATCCCATGCCGAGCCACGTTCATATATTGGCCGGTGATTTCGGTAATAGCTCGGCTACTTTGTCAATCGGGCATGGCGCCGCGCTGGGTGATGATTTCGCCGATGCTATGGGCGATTACATTTTAGCTACGCCGACCAATGGAGCAGAAACCAACGAAAACAGCGGTATCTGGTTTTTAGATTTAAGTGGCGGCTCACCCGCGGTAGGTTTGATGCTGCCAACACTTCCGGCAGGTTGGAAATATGAAGGCTGGGCCGTAATTGACGGAACGCCGGTAACAACAGGAAAATTTACAGCGGTCGATGCGGTTGATGACGATGATCCATATAGCAGTACTATGGATGGCCCGCCATTCCCCGGTGAGGATTTCCTGTTGAACGCGCCAACAGGTTTAACATTTCCAACTGATTTAGCCGGTGGCACGGCCGTTATTTCGATCGAACCGGATCCCGATAACAGCGCCGACCCGTTCTTGCTGAAACCGCTGGTAGGAGCTATTCCCGCTAACGCCGAGGATCATACAACCTACATGATGAGCCTTAACGCGGCTTCGTTCCCAACCGGAACAGCTACGCGCTAAAAAACATAAACTGAAATTTACCGCCGGGTCATCTGATTCGGCGGTTTTTTATTTATTACTCCATCATATTGAAGTACAAAGTGCCTGATATAACGGTAAGCGGAAGCGACAACACGGGAATTTATCTTTTGGCTTAAATTATCTCGACCTGCGATATGTCATAAATTCAATAGTGCTGATTGCAATTAGTATCACTACCAATATCCATAGTATAATCGAACCTCTAATTGAAATATGCAAATCACCAAATAATAACCATCCTGCCACAGCGATTCCGCCGCACATATTCAATGATATCGCTCCTCCCAAACCGAGACCGATCATCCCCGACGGCTTTCGAAAGTGCTCCAATGTCAGAGCAATCGCTACGCCAATGATAACCGCGCCGAAAACACTTGGATAGAATTTGTTTTCCGTATATGGAATATCTAAAAAGCAAACGACCTTTGCCGGAAATATTAGAAGCAGTAAGCCCAATAGATAGTTAATAAGGGCATCCACCAGAAGAAGTTTGGAACGATACATTTGAATGTAGCCTTCCTCGTAATTGCAATTCCTATTCAATCAGGGGACTCGACCTGAAAACATAACTACAGTATAAAAACCTACGCCCAGCAGGACTTGAACCCGCAACCCTCTGATCCGAAGTCAGATGCTCTATCCAGTTGAGCTATGGGCGCAGTATACGCGTCAGGAGCGCAGGGCTCCTGACCTACTCTATTTGTTCCTTCATGTCGTAGCCCGAAGGGCGTGACATGACGGTCAGGTCTCCCTTATCGGACGACCTGACCGAACATAAAGTGTATTTGTTCTATACCATCTCAATCGCCAAAGCCACGGCGCCGCCGCCGCCGAGGCATAATGTCGCCAGGCCTTTTTTCAAGCCGCGATCTTTGAGCGCGTAAATCAGCGTAGTCAGCACTCTCGCTCCCGATGCACCAATCGGATGACCCAGGGCAATTGCCCCGCCGTGGACATTGACTCTATCCCAATCCCATTTCAGCTCTTTACCATCGGCCAGGCATTGAGCCGCGAACGCCTCGTTGGCTTCGATTAAGTCCCAGTGGTTGATATCGACTTTCATCTTTTTCGCCAGATTATTAACCGCGTAAATAGGCGCGTAGAAAAGCTCTTTGGGATCAAGATGCGCCGAGGTGTAATCGATAATTTTGGCGATCGGTTTCAAACCGTTTTGTTTGGCGAACGATTCGGATGTAACCACTAGCGCCGAAGCGCCATCATTCAGACCGGGA
>CAZFSN010000230.1:0-4590 GCA_964521815.1 uncultured Ignavibacteria bacterium
AATCGCGACAGCGATCGTGATGCCGAGTCGAATGGTGGAGGCGGGGGGAATCGAACCCCCGTCCGAGAATACCCCGTATGGGCCGTCTACATGCGTAGGTTTCCTTTTAATCTCACCTGACCGACGCTGAAAACCCGGCTTCATGTCAGGCTGATCCCGATTAAATCTCGCGATGTTGGGCCGGAATTAACCCGTCATCGCCAGCTTTCCTAATCGACACCCGAATCGGGGCCGGAAAGCCTGCCCCGTTCGGATGAGCTACCGTTTTAGTTAGGCAGCCATAGCATACGAATAATCGTTGCCAATTAATTAGTTTGTCCCGGTTTTAACGATGCCCGGGGCATCGGCACGCAGACCCTAACCAGATAAACCCGTCGAAACCTGTCGCCCCCATCTAATTTTCAAAGAACGTAATACAATATAGCTATCGACTTAATATCAGTCAATGATTACTCTAATTATTATTACTTCGGTAAGCCCGTAGAAGTTTCCCGGCTTAATCCGCCCGCCGCCAGCGATACAGGACGATTTTCTCATCGCCTGTGATTCTACCGGGAGAATTGAAATATACCACGATAGCGTAAATCTCGCCTAAATAATTGATACTGACATCAGACACATTAAAATATTTGTAATCAGGCCGCACGCATTCCATTAAATCGATTGAGTAGCGCGTTCCGGTGTTTAGATCTTTGCCCATAACAAACGGAACATCAACCATCACCGAACCGTTATCGGATGTCTTAAACTCATGGTTTGAATGGAAATACAATATTAGATGATTATCGAAGGTGCTTTTGAAATTATTGTTGCCTATCTGACGGCTGAATTCATCCCGCATTATCATCTCTCCGCCGGCAATATCGGTGACTTCTATTAAACCATAGTTGTTGCTCTGGATAATAAATTCGGTCCAGCCCTGAGTTTGGCCCATAGCGGAGGTACTTTTTATCGACTTGCCGTTTTTATTGAAAATCTCGTTTTGGGGATATTTTTGGACATACAAATTATTGTTAGGGCTAATACGAATACGGTTGGGCAAATGGGAAAACACGGGGAACTTGGCATCCTTAT
Source organism: uncultured Ignavibacteria bacterium (assembly GCA_964521815.1). Lineage (GTDB taxonomy): Bacteria > Zixibacteria > MSB-5A5 > UBA10806 > 4484-95 > JAAEQD01. The sequence continues at coordinate 1,075 of CAZFSN010000230.1, forward strand.
CCAGTACATAACCGTTTTCAATTTTTTTGAATCTAAATAGTTTATAATCATATGGAAAACTTCTGGAACTAAAGGGAATTAGATAACCCTGAACGGCAGCCGATTCACTTCCGCCGATAAGCGCGACATAAATCTCATCATCCGGGCCGACCCAGAGATAATGAAGCATGGTATACAGGCCCGATATCGGGGCGAGCTTGTAGTATTGACCCTCGACCGGGTCCAGAATATATATTAAATTTTCACGGCGATTAATGAATACGAGATTACCGTTATTAAGAGCCCAGAAATAACCCACCGAGGGGCCGATTTGACGCGAATATGCCGGACTGTACCCTCCGTCATTATTATAATATGTGTTTCGATTTAGTGAAAAATCTATAAAAAATGAACCTTGAAGCGCCAAAGGCATCAAATAGGGCGCTTGACCGGGTCCGGTCTCAAAAATCACTTCCCTGGTCAGTTGTGATCTGATATCAGCGCCGGCCATGATTCCGGAGATGAGTAAAATCGTGAAAATTGAGATTAATATCGAAAATTTTAAATACCTTGTCTCCATATGTCGCCTATTTGTTATACTCTCTCAAAGAAACGTTTATTCCAGGATTTATATTTTAATTTTCAATCACAAGATAAAAACTTCCGTTCAGGAAATCTATTTAAATTCTCAATGATTCAATTGCCTGGTTATAATCTTTCGATTTGAATATATAATTACCGGCCACCAGAATATCGGCGCCGGCCGCGATACACTGCTTGCCGGTTTTATCATCTACGCCGCCATCGACTTCAATGACACAGTGATATTTAAATTCATCAATAATGCTTCTGACCGCGCCAATTTTATTCAGCGCTTGCCCGATAAACTTCTGGCCGCCGAATCCCGGATTGACACTCATCAGAAGCGCCAGATCGAGTTCGCTTAAAATTTCATCCAATAAAAAAGGCGGGGTGTGAGGATTTAAGCTGACTCCGGCTTTTGCCCCTAAGTTCTTTATTGTCTGTATGTGGCGGTGAAGATGGGTGCAAGCCTCGTAATGAATTGTCAGGTAATCCGCGCCGGCCTCAATAAAACGCGCGATATATAGCTCCGGATTATCGATCATCAGATGAACATCCAATGGCAACCGGGTGGTTTTCCTGACCGATTTTACCAGGTCGGGGCCGAACGTGATATTGGGCACAAAATGACCGTCCATGACATCCAGATGGATTAAATCGGCCCCGGCTTTTTCAACCGCGGCAATTTCCTCCGCCAGACGGCTAAAATCTGCCGATAGTATCGATGGCGCGATTAATATTTTCCGGTTCAGGTTGTCATCAGAGGCCATATGATTACTCCAATTGCGATATTGTCAAACTGACAATTGTCCATTTAGGAACTTCCGTCCCCGGCGCTATAGACTGATATAATACGGTTTCGGGCAGCATTCTGTCATCCACTTTATAGCTGATATCGCCGATGATGAGATAATTTTCCTCGGCGGTCTGCTGGGCCTCCGAATAATCGAGTCCGACAAAATCCGGTACGGGTATTAAAACATCGGTTTGTTTTCGGTTGACAACGAGCTGAACTTCCGCGTTAAGCCTCATGACAGTCCCGGCATCCGGGCGTGATTCGATGATCACTCCATCCGGTAATACGTCATCAGTATACCATAAGAGATCGCCCATCACCAGACCTTCCTGTTCGAGAAGCAGCTTAGCTTCCCTTAATGATACGCCCCTTAGTTTCGGCACGGTTGCCGAGGCCGCTCCCTTGGAGACGGTGACCCTGACTTTCATCCCTCTTTTAACAGACGAACCGGGTTCCGGCAGTTGCGATATAATCGTGCCTTTGGGATATTGGGCGTTGAATTCTTCGAGCGCGACTGTCAACTGAAGGTTGGCTTCGCTGAGCTTGATTTCAGCCGCCTGCATCGACATGTAAGTTATATCCGGTACCAGGCACTCATCGCCATGCTTGACAACGATGGGCATGACGATTTGATCCATTAATATCGCCAGGATAAGTAGTCCACCGAAAAACACGCCGAACGTGATTAGAATTTGTTTCCATTTATCGGTTACGAAATTAATAATTTTCATATTGTTATCCAGCTATAGGCCTTTTTGAAAAACATCAAAACCTGTCATTGCGAGGAACCCGAAGGGTGACGAAGCAATCTGGAAGTCGCTGTGCAACATACATCCAGATTGCTTCACCCCCGTTATACGGGGGATTCGCAATGACATACACGATGCTTTTTCAACATTCCCTATAGTTTCTAATCCCTCTCCATTACAGCAACAAACGCTCCATCAGTTTGATATTTAAGTGGCGACACTTCATACATTCCGGATCGGGTTTTAAACTCGTTTAATTCATCTACATCTATTAACCGGAAATCCCCGTTTTGTTTCAAAAAGCTTTCGATTATTTGGCCGTTCTCCTCCGCTTCGAGGCTGCAAGTTGAATAGACAATCCTACCGCCCGGTTTTAATAGATCGGCGGCGGCTTTGAGTAGTTTGATTTGTTTGGCCGCTTGCCGCCCTATATCATCAACCGTCAATTTCCAGCGTAAATCCGGATTGCGCCTGATCGTCCCGGTACCGCTACAGGGGACATCGGCTAAAATATATCTAAAATTCTGCCGGCTGGCAAACTTTAAAGCGTCGCCTCCAAATAAAAGAACATTCTTCAGACGCCATCGATTTAAGTTGCTTTTCAGCGTTTTCAAGCGATCAATAGAGAAATCGATAGCGATAACCTGGCCTTCAGCGCCGACCATCGCCGCCAAAGCGGCGGTTTTGCCTCCGGGCGCGGCGAATAAATCAAGCGCGGTTTCTCCAGCGGGAACGCCCAATGCCCGTGGCGCCAGACTTTGGGCCGGATCACTAATAATAATCGCGCCATCGTCAAAAAGCTTTGATTTCAACAATAACCCCGGATTGAGACATTGGTAACAGCCTGTAAAAGAATCCAATTTCTGATACTCGATTTTAAGGCGATCAAGCTCTCGCTCTATTTTGGATTCATCCGCTATGCTGCGGTTGACAAAAAAACAGAGTTTCGGCGGGGTATTGCCCCATTCGAGTAGCTTGCGAGCTTGCTCTAAACCAAATCTTTTTATGTATCTTTCAACCATCCAACCGGGGTAGGAATATTCAATGCCGAGGAATTTTATGGGCTCGGTTTCGGGATCAGGCAGTTTTATTTTTGTTTTATCCCGGATGTAATTGCGCATAACCGCATTGACAAATCCCGCCTGCTTGACCGAACAAGATGTTCTGGCCAGTTCGACTGTTTCGGAAACTATGGCGTAATCTGGAATATTGGTTGTCTGTAGAAGTTGGTAAAAACCCAATCTGATTATCTGTTTCAATCTGGGCGCCAGTTTCTTTGACACGAAATAGTGACTCGAATAGTAATCGATTTTACGCTGAAATTTGATGCTTCCAAAAAACAATTCCCGGGCGAAAGCCGCATCTTCATGTTTTTTTATATTTTGGGTCAGGCCGCTTATTATAATGTGA
>CAZFSN010000231.1:0-4555 GCA_964521815.1 uncultured Ignavibacteria bacterium
ATGACCGCTTGGGCAGGCTTCGTGGTTTTGGAAAATGGCGATACATTATCCGAAGGTTGCGGGCAGTGCCATATTGGCGGACAGTATGCCGCCCCTCTAGGGGCTATGATGCCCGGTTATAAGCCTCTGGATATCGAAACCGAAACGATCGATTGCCTGATCTGCCATTCAGTTGGTTATGATATGGACCGCAAACAAGCGGTTATGGATACCAACGGCCGTTTGCGCTGGGATCAGGACAGGAGCATGAAAGCGGCCATGTCGGTTACCCGGCCGGTAGCTCAGGCCTGCCTGCGATGCCATCAGCACAACCTGGGTGGCGATGTATATATCGATTCCAGCTATGCCGATTACCATGAGAGCATGGTCAACAAGGGCAAGGACAGGCCCAGAATCGCTCATCCCGGTTCCAAGCGCGGCACACCATACAATCCGCGCTGGGATGTTCATGCCGCCGCCGGTATGGATTGTATCGATTGTCACACCACCGAGGGCCATCTGATCGCCAAGGGCACGCATACCACCACTATGATGGCTAATGATTTGCCCGAGGTGGAGATCGCCTGTCAAACCTGTCATGAAGATAAACCGCACGAAAGAAACGCGGAACTGGCCGACTACCTGAACGAGCATACCGACAAAATTGCCTGCCAGACATGCCATATTCCCAGTCTGCACCCCGACAACGCTACCATGCGCGATTTCGATAAACCGATATTCGAGGAGCATCCCGGTATCTGGATTTATGATGATATTGTCAAGGAAAACCAGCCGGGACGCGGTATAGTCTATGCCTGGTGGAACGGCGATGGTTCATTCCTGGGTAATCCAATCGGCGATAATCCTAATGGCAAAGACCTGTATAAATTTTACCGGCCAACCCATATCTGGCCCGAGTTCGCCGATTTCGACTATGACAACTGGTACGAAAATACGATGCGGCCGATTGCCAAAAACGGGCGGCCATCGAAGCTTTACGCCATGAAATTATTCAACGGCAAACAGCATATCGATTTGCAAAATATCACCCCGTTTGGCGGAATGTATCTGCCTTATAATCTGCCCACCTATTACACTACCGGCGATCCGGACAAGGCCGCCTCCAAAGAGATGGAAAAAAGCATGATGAAAATGATGTACGGCTGGATGTTCAAATACTATATGATGGATAAATTCATGTCATTCATGGGCGCCAAGGGCTGGAACACGAAATCGTATGATGACGCTCTGCATATCAAACATGTCGAAGCGCGCTGGATACCGCAGGATGCCTTGATGGAGATCAGCCATGCTATCCGTGTCGAGGGCGCCTTGCAGTGCAACAGTTGCCATTCTGCTAATAGCGTGCTCGATTTCAAAGCGCTGGGCTACGATGACGACGATATCGCCGACTTGCAGGAAGAGCGGTTTTAAGCAGATAAATAAATTCAAGCTTATTTCTTTATTGCCGTGTTGTCGGGTCCCCTGACCCGACGACTATTTTAACTTATGTTGGTGCAGATCTTAGTAGCTGTCAGATGAGGGCATCTGACAGCACATTAGATTATAGCGGAGGACAATATGAATTCAAAAGTAATCGTAATCACCGGGGCGAGCTCCGGAATCGGGGCGGCTCTGGCCCGGCAATTGGGCGCTCAAGGCCATAAGCTGGTTCTGGCAGCCAGACGGGAACACGAACTCAAGCAAGTGGCCGAACAATCAGGCGATCAAGCGTTGCCGGTAATTTGCGATGTCACCAAACGGGCCGATATCGAAAACCTGCGGGATAAGGCATTAGAGAAATTTAGCCGGATAGATATCTGGATAAACAACGCCGGCCAAGGGATCAGCCGAAAAGTCATGGAGCTGACCGAGGACGAATTCGATCAGATGATCGCGATCAACCTTAAATCGGCTTTTTATGGGATGCAAGCTATCGTGCCTTATTTCCAAAAACAGGGCAAAGGTCATCTAATTAATATATCCTCGCTTCTGGGCAAAGTGCCTTTTGTAACGTTCAGATCGATTTATAGCGCCTCCAAAGCGGCGTTGAATTTGCTGACGGCCAACCTTCGCATGGACTTGAGCAAGAATTACCCGGATATTCATGTATCGCTGGTTATGCCCGGCCCCGTAGCTACTGATTTCGCGAAAAACGCTCTGGGCGCCACGGGGGAAATCCCGCCCCGCACGAGTTCGATGAAAATGCAATCGGCTGATGAGGTCGCTTCGGTTATAGTGGATACGATTAAAAACCCCCGGCCGGAAACCTTTACTCAGCCTGCTTTGGCGGAAACCACCGCTATTTATTATCGGGATGTTGCCACTTTCGAACAAAACATGCGGCAACGAAGCTGATCCATCTCCTTAGTAGCTGTATATTTTCACTGTTTTTCTTTGCATGGGAACGCGGCGAGATTAACATCGAATTGGTCACCATACCCAACCCGCCCCAGGGCCGAGCAAGCTGCGACCCTTATCATCGTGTTGTCGGGTCCCCCGAGGTTGTGACAAAAATAAAAAAATGCTAATCTTAATTCAATATCCACTAAATCGGAGGAAGTTTATAGTGTGGATTCCCGTGCCGTAAGGCATCCCTAATGGGACCTTCGCGCTTGTTGAAAAACCTCAAAACCTGTCATTGCGAGGAGCCCGAAGGGCGACGAAGCAATCTGGAAGTCGTTGCGCTGTATACATCCAGATTGCTTCACCCCGCTTGTCGCGGGGATTCGCAATGACATACATAGAGCTCTTTCAACAATCCCCTTCGCGGGAATAACAGGTGTGGGGGGGATGTTATGAGATTCTCACCTGCGGGCATGATAGGTGTGTGTAGCCTGGCAGATCAAGCCTACTTGGGGCTTGGTCTGTTATTTCACCAGCGCCATTCGCCGGGTCTGGTTGTAATCACCGGCGATCATGCGATAGAAATATGAACCGGAGGCTACTTTGGCGCCTTTCTGATTGGTGCCGTTCCAATCAAAGGTGTACTTGCCCGGAAGTTTATAACCATCGACAACGGTTTTAACCAACTGACCCCGGACATTGAAAATCTGTACTGAAACATGCCCCGGTTGAGTTACCGAGTAAGTAATTTTAGTCGTGCTGTTAAACGGGTTGGGATAATTGGCATCAAGCGATGTCGCGATCGGCAACGAAATTCCGCCGATATGTACGTTGTCCAGAATATCTTCCAAGGCCGTGATAAAGCTTTCCATCTCCGCCATCGTGCCGGTTGAAACACGAATATGACGCGGCATCCCCCAGCCATACCTGACACTTATGCCTCGCTGAGAAAGCGCGCCGGCCAGGTCTGAGCCATCCATTTCGGTTTCAACCATGAAGAAGTTGGTCTGGGATGGTATATAGCTTAGCCCCAGCCTGTCGAAATTATCGAAACAGTATTGCTTGGCCTGGCTATTCAAAGCGACAGTACTGTTGATATGGTCGTTATCATTCAGGGCCGCCTGAGCGGCTTTCAATCCCAGACGCGAAACCGAAGCATAAACCAGCCATGATCGCAATTCGCTTATGCGGCTCTGTTTGCCAATAGCATAGCCGATACGCATCCCGGCCAGGCCATAGACTTTGGAAAATGTCCGGATTACAATGACGTCTTTATCGCGGCGCACCAGATCAATGGCCGACTCGTAAGATGGATCATCGACGAACTCGTGATAGGCCTCATCTATAATAGTAACGACATGCGCCGGCATACTATCGACAAAGGCTTCTATATCGGTTGCCGGAAGGACCGTGGCGGTCGGATTATTGGGATTGGTAATACAAACGGCGGTCGTGTTGCCATTGACCCTGTCGGCCATATCATCGAGATCGACTTTATAATCATCATCAAGATCGGAATATACTACGTCGGCGTCCAGAAGGTTGGCATCCGCCGGGAACTGGCTGTAAGACGGATAAGGGGTGATAACATTATTTCCCGGAGTCGCGTAAGCCATCGCGCAAAGCCTTAATATTTCAGTCGCGCCGCAACCGGCAATGACTTTCTGAACGGCTACATCATGAAGTTCCGCCAGGTCGTTTTTTAACGATTCGGCGTACCAGTCGGGGTAGCGATGGCTCATGTTCACATTGTCAATCATAGCTTGCATGGCCAGAGGCGATGGCCCCAGAGGGTTTTCGTTGTAGCATAAACGCCCAACATAATCTGTCAAAACCGGGTTCACAGGCGATGGGGCGGTTCGGGCCATAAGGCCGGCTGGATTGACTATCGACAAGGCCGATCCGGCGGCGGCCAACCCTAAAAACCGACGTCTTGATAAACCGTTTCGACCATTGGTATCATAGCTTTTTTTCATAGCGACCTCCCTGACAGCCTGGTCACACTTTTATGTGGTTTTAAGTGGGGCATAATAAGTTATGCGCCTTGGCATAATAATAACAGATTTCTCCAATAAGTCAAGTTTTATGCCGATATAAATAAAGAATTTCTTGACAATCTTAAACGGCCCAATAAATTAAGGCCTTAATGGCGGCGTAGCTCAGTTGGTCAGAGCAGAGGAATCATAATCCTCGTGTCCGGGGTTCGAGTCCCTGCGCCGCTAATTGTCTT
>CAZFSN010000232.1:0-4552 GCA_964521815.1 uncultured Ignavibacteria bacterium
AAAACGGATATTTTTCATAGATTCAATTCAGCCAATCCTCTAATTATTCGATCCATATAAAATTTATGATTTTTATCGGTAGTTATCAAGGAATTAAAGCGCAAATCGACCTGAGTCGATTCGCGCTTCCCGATAAAGCAGACCGGGTACGAGGGATCCCATCCAGCCTGCCAACCGTCTATTGCTTAAAGGAGGTGTCTTAACTATGGCCGCCTGGGACCATGAGGTCCGTCGCCATCGCAGTCACCATCGCCACCAGGACCATAACCGGTACCATCTTGCGGACCGACGCCGCCATTACCGTCGCCATCACCGGGACCATAACCATGACCGGGACCTTGGCCTTGCATTTCACCGGGCCCGCCAATCAACCATCTGTACATATGGCCGTACCAATGTTGGAACATGTTATCGACACCATTATTACCGCCACCGTTGCCGAATTGATTGCCGCCACCATCCTGAGGGCGGGTATAATCCGGATCCTGACCATTCGGTATGCCATCGTTATCAGCGTCCGGCGCCAAATCGTTAAACCCGTCGCCGTCATTGTCCTCGAATCCCCTGACCGTGTAGCCGTTACCTCTGCCTTGCGCCTGGGCGATATCTGTGCTGATAAGCATCAGCCCCAGTACAAGAGCCAAACCTGTTAATGTTGTTGCGAGAGCTTTCATTTGATTTCTCCTTTCTTTTGCTCTTTCCTCAGCGCTACCTTAACGCAAAGGTCATGCCGGAATCTCAAAACTATTGCAATAAATTGAATAACTTGAAGTTGTCTTGATGGGTGTTGTTGACAAGGTGGCCGGATGTCGTCAAAAAAGTTGAAAACCTCGACTAATAATACGAGGCAAAGGTTGTTGCGGATGTAATTTTTATTTAATAAAAATAGCCGGCCGAGTGATAATAAAAGCAATCAACTTCTACTACTCTCGGCCGGCTGATAATAATAGGAATAGTTATTTAATAACGCATTTCTGATTTTTATTCCATTTCGGGTTGCCAGACTTTCCAGACTTTACCCACCAGATCCGGTCCGGGTTTCAAAGTCAGCTTACCCGGTTCCCAACCGGCGGGACAGGCTTCAGCCCCTTTGGTTTTCCGAACATGTTGGAAAGCCTGAACCTGTCTTATGGTTTCCGCGATTTTACGACCGACAGGCGGAGTCATTACCTCCATCGCCTGGATAACACCATCGGGATCGATTATAAAACGCCCCCGAATATTTATGCCATTGAGTTCATCATAGACACCATATACTTTGCCGAGATTACCGGCGCCGTCGGCTACCATGGGCCAGGGGATACCGTTTTTTGTCATTTTGGAAAGCTCTTCTTCTTCCCAGATTTTATGCGTGAATGTGCTGTCGGTTGAGATAGATAAAACCTCCACGCCGAGCTTTTGAAGCTCATCGAATTTACCGGCGACCGCCGATAACTCCGTCGGTCAGACGAACGTGAAATCGCCCGGGTAGAAGCAGACTAACACCCATTTACCCGAATAATCTGACAGTTTGACATTAACGAATTTGCCCTTGTGATAAGCCGGAGCTTCGAAATCCGGGGCCTTACGTCCAACTCTTGCCATAATCATGACTTTTTCTCCTCCTTTTGGTTCTTTGGTTGATAATTCATTTGGCGCGGCCGTTTCGCCGATCACGGTGCCGGTTGGCTTGGCACATCCAACAGATTCTTCCGCCATAATTCATCTCCTTTTTTTAAGCATGCCAGGATATTAAATTCCCGATACGTATTGACAATTTTTTACTTTACTTTTAGCGAGCCCTATCAGTTTTCTTATTTAACTCCATTTTTTAAGCCGGTGTTGCCATTATTTTAAATACATGGCATTATAATAAGTTTGAGGTTGTTAACAAAGCTAATTAACTTACTAATGTTAAGTCAGGTCGTGCCCGACAGGGTGTGATCGCCAAGACCTTGAGGCCTGACTTAGATTAGCAGGCAGGTCACGCTTCGCTACGACCTGCCTGAACGCAAATCTTTATTTTGTCAACAGTCTGGGCCTTATAATAAGGTTTTTTGCTATTAGGTGCTGATAAGCTTTCCTGCCTTAAAAATCGGCTATTTCATTTCCTTAAGTTTTCGCCACAGGGTTGCCGGCCCGATACCGAGAATCGCGGCGGCCCTGGTCTTATTGCCGCCAGTTGATCTCAGCACGATTTTTATATAATCCGATTCCATTTCCTTAAGCGTTTTCAGCGATGACATGTCGAGGTCTTTGAATTTGGTTCCTTGTTCCAGCATACTGGGCGGTAAATTTTCAATTTTAATTTCGCCTTTTTCGCATAGAATGGCGGCTCGTTCAATCGCGTTCTGCAACTCTCTGACATTTCCGGGCCAGGGATAAGACTGGAAATATTCAAGGCAGTTCTTATTGATCCGCAAATCGGGCATTTTTAAACTTCGTGACAGCTTTTGTACATAATTTTCGGCTAATGACAGTATATCTTCGGGGCGTTCGCGCAGAGGCGGCACTTTGATTTCAATTACCCTCAACCTGTAAAGCAGGTCCTCACGGAATTTCTTGTCGGCTACGGCTTGTTCGAGATCGCGATTGGTGGCGGCAATTATACGCGTATCGACTTTGCGGGGAAGATTTTCGCCGATACGCAAAATCTCCCTTTCCTGAAGCACTCTTAACAGTTTCACTTGAGTAGATAAGCTGATATCGCCGATTTCATCGAGAAGGATCGTACCTCTAGCCGCCTGTTCAAAAAGACCGGCCCGATCCCGCAGGGCGCCGGTGAATGAACCGGCCTTATGGCCGAATAATTCGCTTTCGAGCAAAGTTTCGGGCAGGGCGCCGCAGTTAATAGTCAGCATCGCGTTTTTCGCTCGAGGCGAAGCCGCGTGAATATAGCGAGCCACGACCTCTTTGCCGGCGCCGGTTTCGCCTCTGATTAAAACCGATGAATCATATATGGCTACACGCCGGGCAATATTTAAGACATCACGAAAAGCCCCACTGCGAACGACAGCTATATACTGCGCCGGTTCGCCTTGAATGATGTTATTATCTTCGTTTTGCACGTTAACAAAGCCTAACAAGCAGAATTACAATTATTTAGGCAAAAACATTTCATTATGATATAGTACCATTTCATTATAAAAGATATATAATAATTGTCAAGCTATTTATTTGCTATTAACACGTTGTATTATAACAAATTAACTTTAGCTTAGAACTTGGCATGTATGTTGCCTTAATTTCGAATGAAAAATTTAGATAATGAGTTGATTTCAAGCGAAATAAGGGATTGACTAAATGCCAGCCAGAGCAATCAGGTACCAGAAAACACTTCGATGGCGAATTGTTATAGTTTTATTGGCAGTATCGTTCCTGCCTTTGATTATAGCCGGCGTAGGGGGTTGGATTGTCTTCGGCAACCTTCTGGAACAAAAAGCCTTGGACCAGATGAGGACGCTTGTTCAAAGTCATGGCAAGGCAATCGAAAGCACCCTGTCGAATCGTTTACATCTTCTACAACTTCTGGCCGAGACGAATTCCCTCGATGCCCTAAAAAATCCCAACCGGTTGCAATCTTTTTTAGCTGATCTTAATCAATCAAGCGACGGCGGTTTTATTGATTTGGGCGTAATCGATGCCAACGGTAATCATCTGGCTTATGTCGGCCCCTATAAACTTCTGGATAAAAATTACAGAGAGGCGGATTGGTTCGAAGAAGTCATGGAAAAAGGCGCGTATATCAGCGATGTGTTTTTAGGGTTCCGGCAAGTGCCGCATTGTGTAATCGCGATAAAAAGCGATACTGGGAATAGCGCCTGGATATTGCGCGCCACCATAAACGGACAGCAATTCGATGAACTGGTGAAAACCGGGGTATCGAGCAAAATTAGTGATGCCTATATTGTTAATCAAGCCGGCATTTATCAGACCACTCCTAATAACGGCAAGCTTCTGGATAAAACATCCTTGCCGATTCTCGATTATCATCCCGGAGTCAAAGACCAACGGTTAACGCTGGATAATAATGTTAAAATAATCGTCACCTCCTGGGTTAATGACAACCGCTGGCTTCTGGTAGTCGAACAGGATCTGGCGGTTGTCCTGGAGCCGGTGAACCAGGCTATCACCAGGGTGGGCGCGATTGTTATAATCGCCGTAATCCTTCTGGTGGTCACTACTTTCTTTGCTACCTGGCATCTAACCAATCTGATCGACAAGGCCAATGCCGAGAGGGAGGAGATGTCGCGGGCCTTTGTCCGGTCGACAAAACTGGCCTCGATAGGCGAACTGGCCACCGGCCTGGCGCATGAAATCAATAATCCTCTGGCGATTATCAGCGCGGAACAAACCAATATCTCGGATATTATTTCTGATTTCAAAAGCGATCCCAACGAACTGGAAACGATACTCGATTCGGTCAAGCGAAGTAAAATGCAGGTCCAACGTTGCGCGAATATCACTCAGAAAATGCTTCAATTCGGAAGAAAACAGGAATCCAAACTGGAACCGACTGATCTGGCCCCGAGGATGCGGGAAACCCTGAATCTGTTTGAACGTCGAGCCGGCG
>CAZFSN010000233.1:0-4539 GCA_964521815.1 uncultured Ignavibacteria bacterium
TTTTCCAGATTCAAAAAAAGTTAAAACTATGAGTTTATTAATGTTCTACGAAATTATGCCAGATTTTCGGGGAAACTCCTTTTACAAATATCTTGCTTGATAAAGTTTCGTTATATATTATAGCCGGGGAAAAAAGGAAGGATATTATGAAAAGAAGCTTGATCATTTTTATTGTCTGCCTGACTACATTTTTTGTTTATAAATCTTTAGCGCAAGTCTATCATCCAACGGCGACAGGCGTCGATTCCACGGAAGTAATTTCCCATGATTCAGCCTCCGCTGAAAGCCAAACTACCGGCCATAAAGCGGAGACCGAAAGTCCCGATCATGAATCTGAAAAACCGGATGATTTTGGTGATATATTACTCTCGCTGGTGATTATCCTTCTGGCCGCGAAAATCGGCGGCGATTTGTGTGAACGGGTCAAGCAGCCGGCGGTACTGGGCGAATTGATCTTTGGAGTAATTATCGGAAATATGTATTTGCTCGGTTTCAACGGCTTCGAACATATTAAACACCATCTTTCGATTGAAATGCTGGCTGAGATAGGAGTGATAGTCCTTCTTTTTGAAGTCGGTTTGGAATCGAACCTCAAAGAAATGATATCGGTAGGTTTGGTTTCATTTATGGTAGCGGTCTTTGGTGTTATAACGCCTTTTCTTTTAGGTTGGGCGGTGTCGGCTATTTTTCTACCGGATGAGTCGATATATGTTCATGTTTTTATAGGAGCGACCCTGACGGCGACATCGGTAGGCATAACCGCCCGTGTCTTGAAAGATATGGGTAAGCTAAAATACCGCGAATCGAAAATTATCCTGGGTGCGGCCGTAATCGATGACATACTCGGGCTGGTAATACTGGCCATCGTAACAGGGATTATTTCTTCGGTAAACACGGGATCGGGCGGTACATCGAGTTTAGGCATTCTTCTAATTGTCGGCAAAGCGATTGTTTTCATAGTCGGTTCGATTATAATCGGTGGATTTTTAGCCCCGCGCGTATTCGGTTTCGTGGCCCAGATGAAGGGTTCCGGCCTTTTATTATCATTTTCTCTTATGTTCTGTTTTATTCTGGCTTATTTGGCTAAAATCATTGGTTTGGCCCCGATAGTCGGAGCATTCGCGGCGGGTTTAATATTAGATGAAGTCCATTATAAGGATTTGACTCTAAAAGGCGAGGCTAATCTAAGCGTCTTATTGAAACCGATTTCGGCTTTTCTCGTACCGATATTCTTCGTTCATATGGGTATGGGAGTCGCGCTTGTCAGTTTCGGAAATTTATCTATCCTGGGTTTTGCCATGATACTTACTTTTGTGGCGATTCTCGGTAAGCAGGCCTGTTCTCTGGCCGTTATTTTCGAGAAAGATCTGAATAAATGGGCCGTCGGTTTGGGAATGATACCCAGAGGCGAGGTTGGCCTGATCTTTGCCGGAATAGGCTCCAAGATGATGCTTAACGGTGAGCCGGTTATTAATACCGATACTTTCTCGGCGGTGGTTATTATGGTTATTTTGACTACCCTGATAACTCCCCCTGTCTTAAAGGCTGTATTTTTAAAAAGTCCTGGTGAATAGCCTTAACATATTCCATTATATGACGATATATTAGGCGGAGAGGTAGCTTTACGTTTATGGTTATAAGTGGAAAAATCGAAAAGATTTATTTCGGCACAAAAGCTATTGTTTTCGCCCCTTTAATATTATGGATGTACTTTTACGCGAATCCATTTCATAAAATTTACTTTACATCATTATTATTAGGCTATGCGTTGGTCAATTTATTGTTGCTTTGGATTTCGGCAAAGAGATGGATCAAGGTTGCCAATATATTTTCCCCATTAACCGCTTTGGATGTCTTATTTGTATTTCTATCAATGGCTTACTTCGGCGAGGCGGCCCGGCATTTATATATTATCTATTATTTCCTGATTGGTCTGCTTTCTATTTATCGTCCGATCGGCAGAGTGGCCTTCGCCGCTTTCGCGTTTTCGGCGGCATATTTGATTTCGACATTTTTACCGAACAATAATCAGCCGCTGGCGGATACGATAATTAAAGTATCTTATATTTGGCTGACCGGCGGTCTGGGCTTTATCATCTCCAATTATATTAATATCTCCGAGAAGAAGTTACTGCGTACTCTTGATATTTTGAATGAAAGAACCTGGGAACTCGAATCATCGCAGGCGATGCTTGAGAATATGTATGAAACAACCCGGGCGTTATCATCGATTTTGGATCTGGAACAACTTCTAAAAGATGTTCTGAGTATTGCCAATGATTTACTCAGGGTGAGGAAGTGTTCGGTGTTATTAGTAGAGCCATCGGGGAAGAATTTATGTATCTACGCCAAACTCGAAAAAGGTAATAAAACCATCTATGACCCTCCGATGTTAATTTCCGAAAAAAAACCCAGTGATATTGCTATTCAGGGGATCGGTCATTATAACAAGAAAAATGCTATGGGTTTCAGCGGCGGCCGCCAGGTATTGGAACTGCCGTTAATATCTCTGGGTAAGGTAATCGGTTTATTGCAGGTTGAACCTCAGAAAAAATATGAACTTCAGGAAAAAGATCGCAAGAATTTCACTATATTCGCCAACTCGACTGCCATCGCTATCGATAACGCCAGATTGCATATGAAAACCCAGGAACTGACAATTATCGACGGTTTGACCGGTTTATACAATTACCGGTTTTTCAGGACCAAGCTTTCCGATGAAATCCGGCGATCCGACCGATATCATCAACAATTATCGATACTCATGATCGATGTTGACCATTTTAAAGAAATTAATGATTTACAGGGACATCAAACCGGTAATATAATTCTGCAGGAAATAGTCAGTATAATAAAGCACTCTGTCAGGGATGTCGATATTGTCGCCCGATACGGAGGCGAGGAATTCGTGGTAATACTGCCTCAAACCGGGCTAAAAGATGCTTTAAGCATTGCCGAAAGAATGAAAAATCAGGTTGAAAGAGCATATTTCACGAATTCCCAGGGTCAGCGGGATATCAGGGCGACCATTTCGATCGGCGTCGCGGTTTATCCCGATGGTGTATTATCGCCTAATCAGCTTCTTGAACGGGTGGATCAGGCAATGTATCAGGCCAAGAAAGAAGGCCGAAACCGCGTTTGCGCTGTTTTTCCCAAAATCAGGAAAGAGACCACCAGGAAGCTCCAGCAATGAGTCCGGCTCAAAGACTTATTCTCGGTATAAAAGAACCCTATCTCTCTCAGTCGACTAAAACTCTGCTTAAAAACAAACAGGCAGGCGGCGTTATTTTATTCAACCGTAACGCCGAAAACCGAGACCAGTTGACAGGTTTTATTGCCGAAATCAAGGCGATCTGCCCGGTTCCGCCGTTTATCGCGATTGATTTCGAAGGCGGAAGAGTGCGTCGATTGAATAAATACTTTTCTCACCTGGGCGAACCATCCGAATACCGTGATAATCTGACTCTCCTTGAAAATCATTGCCGGGAGATCGGCCTACAATTTAAAAAAATCGGTATCAACCTCAATCTGGCTCCGGTCGCGGATTTATCATATTCACCTTTGAATCCGGCTCTCGTCGGCAGGACTTTTTCAGATGATCCGGGTCTGGTAGCCGAATATTGCGCCGGTTTTTATAACGGCTTCGCCGCCAACGGCATTCAATGCTGCCTGAAACATTTTCCTGGACTTGGTTCAGCCGTGAATGATCCTCATGCTAATATCGCCGTCTCGTGCATATCTAAAGAGAGGCTTGACGCCAACGACTTGGTGCCGTTTAAGGCCGGTGCAAAGATGGGCATAAATTTTCTGATGACGACACATCTGATAATGTGCGAAATCGATAAAAATATTTCCACGTTTTCCAAAAATACGATTGACTTGGCCCGTCTAATTGGCTTTGATAAGATTATTGTTACCGATGATATGTCGATGGGAGCGATTAAAAGCAAGAGTTTGCCGGAAAGCGTTTTTAGCGCGCTTGTCGCCGGCCACGATCTGGCCTTGGTTTGTCATGACAATGACAAGCATGAAGAAATAGTTGAATATCTGGAGAGAAACCTGGATACACTTAAAGCACATGGCCATGACTTAGCCCTCGAAAGAATTTCAAATGTTAAAAAAGAATTGTCTTAAAGATATCATCAACAAAAATAAAAAATATATTTTAGGATTAAATAGCGGTACATCAGCGGATGGTGTCGATGCCGCGATTGTTCAAATAATCGGCAATGGTTTTAATAGCCGGGTTAAATTTGTAGCCGGAAAAACCTACGATTTTTCCAGGGCTTTCAGTAAAAAATTAAAAATGTTCGCCGAACCGAATTTCGACAGCGGCCGGAAATGGCTGGAGCTGGATATTGAACTGGCGGAATTATTCGCTGTCGCCGTACGCAAGATAATCGGATATGCCGGGCTGACATTTGCGGATATTGATCTTATCGGTTCACATGGCCAAACCATCCGCCATCTGCCGCGAACCCGGTATGGCGCGATCACTCATCAAATAGGCGACCCGGCGCGGATTGCCGTGAAAACAGG
>CAZFSN010000234.1:0-4517 GCA_964521815.1 uncultured Ignavibacteria bacterium
AAACTCCTTTATTGACATCGTCCTCGGCAGGATATAAACTTCATAGTAATGAAATCGCGCAGGATAAAAATAATCCGCGATAAGCGAATCAATCTAAACTTGCTTCATGGCCGGACAATCGCGATTATCGGCTATGGTTCGCAGGGCCGGGCTCAAGCCCTGAACCTCAGGGATAGCGGTTTTCAGCCTGTCATAGGATTGCCTGTAAGAAGCCAATCGCGCCGAATGGCTCGCCGGGATGGTTTTTCGGTGACGACGCCATCAAAAGCAGCTAAGGGCGCCGATATCGTAACTATTTTGATTCCCGATCACAAACACAGTGAGTTATTCGAAAATGAATTGTATCGGGTTATGACAACCGGCCAAACATTTATTTTCGCGCACTCTTTATCGGTTCACTTTAAGATGATAAAACAACCGGAGAAAGTCGATTACATTCTGGTCGCGCCCCACAGCCCGGGTATAAGATTGCGCGAACGATATTTGGCCGGCCAGGCGGTCAGTGCCTTTATCGGCAAGACCGGGCGGTCATCGAAACAAAGCTTTAAGTTGGCGGCCGCCTATGCCAAAGCTATCGGCTGCTCCGGCTATGGATTGATTGAAACCAGTTTTGCCCATGAGGCGGTCGGCGATATTTTCGGTGAACAGGCGGTTTTATGCGGCGGGCTCAGCGCCCTTCTAAAAGCGGGTTTCGATACTCTGGTCAAAGCCGGTATTCCGTCCGAAAACGCCTACCTTGAATGCGTCTATCAGCTTGACCTCATAGTCGATTTGATCAAGCAGTATGGCATTGAAGGTATGTATCAAAGGATCAGTACCACCGCCGCCTACGGCGGGTTGATGGCTGAATCGAAAATAATCAATGACAAATCGAAGCAGGCCATGAATTCGCTATTAAAGGAAATTAAAAACGGCAGTTTTACCGCCGGCCTGATGGCTGATTATAACAAATCATTTAAAAAATTAAATCAACAACGAAAAAAAAGCCATTTACCGGCGCTGGATGAAATTGCCCGATATTTTAGCGCGGTATTTAATCGCTAAATCTTCAGAAAATTATCTGTTTTAACCGGCTTCTTATCGACCGCTATTTCGATGTCTATAGCCGAACGGGCCAGAAAATCCTCGTAATCCTCAAGACCGATAAAACAGTCCCGGCATAGAGGCAGGATATGTTCGCGGATGGAAATTTGTCCGCAATTGGTGCATCTGACTATTTTATCCACTGCTTACCTTAGGTTATTAAAGAAATTCATGTTATGGGCTCTGGTATCGATAGACTTGGGGTCGATTTCAGAGCCGCAGTGATGACAATGATATTTGTCCTGTACCTTGATTATTTTACTTCTGCAGAAAGGACAGATTTTGTAGTGTTTTTTCTCGAACATAGTCTTTACCCCATTGTGATTTTGTTGGAAAACATAACGATACTGGCCCCCAAAGCGGTCAGGGGCAGCACTCCCCAAAATGTCATACCTGAAAAATACGATATAACGGCGGCCAGCGAAGTCCCAAGAACGACTACGCCCAGCGACCATTTAACCAGCGGCTTAATTACGAAGATGGTTATAAATACCACCAGCCCAAGGATTATCAAATTGCTATGGCTTGAAGCGAAATCGCCCACATAGGGTAGTTTCGCGAAAATCAGGCTAAATGTCTCTTCGACAGTTTTGAATTGCCTGATAATCTCATCCAACAACCATTGAAAGCGATCCATTAGGCGATTCCCTCATCGACCGGTTCTATTGTCAAAGACGATTCCCCGACCTTTTTCAGACCGACCATGCGCTCGGTCAGAAAATTTTTGGAGGTAATCCATTGATGGGACATTTCCAGAACTTCGGCCTGTGAAACGTCATCGATCCAGTCGATTATCATATTATCCACTCGGGTACTGTCAACAACCAGGTCTTCCATTGTAAGCGTGAATCTCATTTTCATTCTCACTCCTTTTTTAGCGATTCCGCGAAGGAAGAGAACAAAGGTCATGCCCCCGCTTAAGGACATCCTGAGCGTGTTTCAGTCGGTTCTGTAACCGGTTGCGATTATAAATTTTATATGTTGCTTATGATTTTCGGCCGGGCGCCGGAGAGAAATTTACGGCAGGTTGCCTCGGCTAAATTATAGGAAAAATCCCATATTGTTTTGGGCTAATCCCTTAATCCTATATTGTTTTGTAACTAATAATATTTGGCTGGATGTTAAAATTATGAAAGCATCGGTCAGTCAGGAGAATCATGAAAAAGCCCCTTCACAACAAAATAATGATTTTATTGAAAAGGGGTTCAAAGAGCCAAACCGGGCTACGAAAAGATTATTTCCTGCGCTTTTTGGTTTTCGGCTTAACGGTTTTCGGTTTTAAAACACTTAGCGCCACTTCGGTAATTTCCATTGGATCGGCCAATTTATATTTTAGTCCGGTCCTATCGAGTATCTTCTTGGCCCGGATCTGTTTATCCTTGGGAACAATAAATATAACCGGTATCTTGTACACTTTTACGGATGACAGCATATCTCCCAAATCGAATTCTTTGGCCAATGGCAAAAACTTATGCAAATACCCCAGCACTAAAGCAATATTATCGTTACGGCTGATATGGGCGATATATTTGCCGTGGTTGTCCCAGCCGTTGGACAAAGGCAAAGTTTCGAAACCTTCGAGAAATAAATTTGTCAGAACTTCCGAGTTGGTACCTTCCATGTAGCCAACGATTTTCATACAGCCTCCTTGTCTAAAATTATTAAACTCTTAATGATATCAACGCGATATCACGGATAAAAGTTTCAATGACGCGGAATCAACGCCTTTTGATTAATATACTATGACCAAACACAAATTTCAAATTAATTTTTATATATAATACGATCGGGCAAGAAGAATCAGTTAATATCGAAGTCTCCAGATTTTTGTTGATTGTCGGCCCGGCGATTATTATGATAATTACGATGAAAAAACATTCTAACAATTTCCTCCGGATCAAGCAGTGTAAGCGAAATAACTTTAAAGGAATAGTATATGTATGAACTTAAAGAAATAACCCCTACCGGTCTGGAAGCGATCATTTATTACCTGGCGTTTCTGGCAAGCATTACCATATTTGTTTTTATAATCAGGAAATATATTCGCTTGCTGATGCAGTTTAAAAAGATCGATTATAAAATAAATATCGGCGCCGGGATAAGGCGGGTATTATCGTTTGTTTTCGGGCAAAGGCGTCTTCTTGATGACCGGTTTTCGGGTGCGGCGCATTTTTTGATCTTCTGGGGTTTTCTGATTATCGCTTTCGGGACGATAAACTTTTTCGGCAAAGGATTCAGTGCGGGTTTCCATATCCCGATACTCTATGACGTTTTTAAAACGCCGTTTTTATTTCTTCTGGATTTGTTTAGTTTTCTGGTAATCATCGGCGTTCTGGCGGTGGCTTTCAAACGATACGTAATCCGGCCCAAACGATTATCACAAAGCTTTGGCGCGGCGTTTATTCTGGTACTGATATTGGGGCTGATGGTTTTCGACCTGCTTTCGGATGGTTTCAATATGGCGGCCCAGCAGACAATGGTTGAAGGCAGTTTCGTGGGCGATTATCTGTCGGGCATTTTCTGGAATACTCCGAAAGAAACGGCCGTCCTCTGGTCGCATATTTTCTGGTGGGCGCATATGGTGTTTTTCATGGCCATGTTATGCTATGTGCCGACCGGCAAACATATGCACGTGTTCACCTCGTTTTTTAACGTATTTCTAACCGATAACAAGGCCGGCACGAAATTATCTACTCCCAATCTCGAAGCGGATGACGTCGAATCATTCGGCATCACCAAAGTCGAAGAACACACCTGGAAAGACCTTCTGGATGGCTACTCCTGCACCCAGTGCGGCCGCTGTCAGGATGTCTGCCCGGCTTATTTTACGGGCAAGCCGCTATCGCCGAAAACTATCACGGTTCAACTTCGGGAGCACGCCGAGAAAAAAGCTTCCGCTCTGTTCGCCGGCAAAGGCGATGAGTTCGAGGAAGATTTCTTAAAAGAAGTGATTACTCCGGAGGTGATCTGGTCGTGTACCACCTGTTATGCCTGTCAGCGGTCTTGTCCGCTGTTTATCAAGCAGTTCACCAAACTTATCGATTACCGCCGGTCACTGGTTTTAAACGAGGGCGAGATATCATCGCAAGGCGCGCTTTGCCTTAAAAACCTGGAGAAAGCCGGCGATCCCTGGGGACTGGGGCAATCGGCTCGGGCGGATTGGTATAAAGACCTTGAGGTCAAGCACATTTCCGATAATCCCGATGCCGACTGGCTGTTCTGGGTGGGTTGTGCCGGGGCGCTGGATCAGCGTAATATCAAAGTCACCCGGGCGACTGTCAAGCTTATGAACGCCGCCGGGGTCAATTACGCTATACTCGGCACCGATGAGACCTGTACCGGCGATTCCGCCCGCCGTCTGGGCGGCGAGGACGTATTCCAGATGATGGCGATGACCAACGTGGAGATGCTCAACGAACTGAAAGTGAAAAAGA
>CAZFSN010000235.1:0-4515 GCA_964521815.1 uncultured Ignavibacteria bacterium
ATCCCGGATTCCTTATTCAAATGAGTATCGAATATTCCTGGAGTATCTGGATACTTGAAATAAACGCCGGTTTCGAAGCTATGGCTTGGTATCAAGTAAATGTATCCTGGGGAATGTACGCCAAAGTTTGGGTATCGGCCGAAGCGTTATGGGGACTGGTTTCAGCCAAGGGTTGGCTTGAAGCGGCCTTAATCGGAGCGCATGGCGACTGGTATATTTACGGTCTGGCAGGGATCAAGGGTTGTATTATAGGCATATGTAAATCAGGTAGTGTCTGGTGTAAAATCCACGGTGGCAGCATCACCGGCGGTACTGGGCGAAACTCGGAGATGGATGATATAATAGAGGACGCCAAGAATATCGGTCAAGACATGGAGGACGCCGCCGAAGAAGCACAGGATGCGATGGATCAGGCGCTTATAGAAACATTCTTATTTAGCGATGAAGAATTAGTTGAGGCCTTCAATAATCTTTATAGCGCCGGTCAGCTTCTCAGAGGCGATAACTGGTTACTGGCAATATTTGCCGCTTTATATCTAGCCGATGTGGGTGATCTTAGCAATCTCGAATTGAGTTATGAACCGGTACCGGCATCACCGGGTGGAAACTGGTGTCCAAATCATGGATTTTACACGCCGGAGCAATGCGGCGTTATGTGGACTATGTTCTATTCCGGTTATCAGCAAGAAATCGTTCAAATACCTTATGTATACCAAAACTTTTTCATGTGTCCGGATGCGCCTTCGGATACAGAAATGGATTCGTTAAGAACATTGCGCAATCGTTTGGATAATTTGATTGATGCCTGCGATAATAATCGAGGACAACTTTCCAATCGATTAAACCAGATAGCGTCTTCACTGTCAGAAATCCCGGAACTTGAATATGTGTTTAATAATCCCGTATCGAATTACAATCTAGATGATCCTGTTGGGCAAGAATATACGGTAGGCGATTCGACTTTCAAACGGGCTGTAAGCCAACCTGATTTCTCCATCGATTCATTAACTGCATTAAGTAATATCTCGAATATGGAGCAGGCCCAACAGGAATTAGAACACTATGAAACTTTGATAGTTGAGAAAATAAATTCGCTTGAGGCCGCTATTCAATCGGTGGATGCTTCATTGGCCGGTTCGGGCGGGCAAATCAGCTATGACCAATTCGGGCGCAATTATGCCGAGCTTTATTATGAAATCGGAAGGTTTTTCGTGCAGCAATCATTATTCAATAAACACGAACAGACATACGCCCGAAGTAAAGCCACTCAATTACAAGCTTTAGCGAGTACTCTGCAATATATTATTAATACGAAATCGGTTCGCCTGGGAAGCCGACCCCCCGGAAATAATTATAATGATTTGAAAAACCTTACCTGGGCTAGAAAAAGGGCTATTCTCAAACTCAGGCTTTGCCCAAATGTCGATACGGATAGCTTGAGCAGATTCAATTCTAGATGGGATTCGCTGTCGGTAGAGAATAAGCGTAATTTATGCAGTCAGATCGGCATGCAATTATGGTTTGATATGCCGCATTTGGGCTTCCAGCATCTCGATTCGGTAACCACTGCTAATATTTCTCAAAACGGCCCGTCTCAGATGCAAGATGAGCTAAATAACGTAGCCATGTCTCAGACTATCTATACGCAGGCTTTAGATCCGATTTTCGATGCTAAGGTAATTCTGTCTGAAAAATTATATGACATACTTGCATTGTATAGCCAATGGCAGCAAAATTCGCCGGATACTGTGGAGTGGTTGATATCGGAAAGTCAGGTCAATCAAAAGAAATCCGCATTGATGCAAGAATTGCAGGTTCCACGAATAACCACTGTTAATGCTGCGGCGACAAACTGCGATTTCTATAATTATTGTTCATTGACCTGGTCAGCCAGCCATCCGCGGGGGATATCGGAATATGCAATCAAATTGCAGGATAATAGTCATCCACTCCCGGCAGAAATCGGTTTGCAAAGTATCGGGCGACGGGCGTACATGACAAGCTATGGTCTGCGTTCAGGCAATCAGATATCGAGCAATTGGACCTTAACATTGAGAGCCCGTGGCGGCGCCGGCTATACAAATCAACGGCAGCTGAATTACACTACCTACTATTCGCCCGGCAGTGGCGGCGGAGTCGGAGTTTGTCAAACCTATGATATGGGCAGTGATGTTACCGCGCCAGCTGAACCGGTAATTTCATTCCCCGATTATCTGAATAAAATGGTTACGGTTTATATCCCCGATCTAGGGAATATAAACATCCGCCATTATTATTCGCATGATGCGCATGAAATAACAGCCGGCTGGTCATCCTATGACAACCTGTCCGGTATCGTTGAATACCAGTACGGGGTCGGAACATCGCAGAGAGTTAATAATGTTCTAGGCTGGGTTTCTGCCGGCGGCAGAACCGAAAGTACGATTTACGGTTTAAATCTGACCAGCGGCCAAACGCATTATGTTAATGTCCGGGCCCGCAACGGCGGGAATATTTGGAGTACTACCGGCTATTCACCGCGCCTGGTTATCGATACGACTCCGCCATTGACCCCGACTATGAGGTTCGTCTTTATTCCTGGCGGACCTGATTTGCCATATACTCCACCCACTGTTATTCCGCCTGTCCTATTACCGCCGCAATTAGTGCCGCCGATTGGCCCGCCCGGCTATGTCTTTGAACCTTATTATCCGGGCGTACCGGCATCGTTGACAGTCAAGTGGAATCAATCCACCGATACCGAATCAGGCATATACGGGTATCAATACCGGATCATATCCGCCGGCGATACCACGGTCAGGTCAGATGATTGGACTTATATCGGCACCGGTCTGGAAGAGACTATCACTAACGATGAGTTGATTGACTATTCCGATTCGGTTTATATAGATATTAACGCCGTCAACTACGCTCGGCTTGTTTCCGGAGCGCTAAGGTATGGTCCGCTTAAACCGATCGACCCCAGCCCGCCAAGCCAACCGCAAGCGGCCTGCTGTTATGGCTTACCGGCGGGCACGAATTACCTGATATTCACCCAGCGTTCTCATGATTATGAAACCGGTATTAGGGGCTACCAAATATCAGTAGGAAGTTTGCCCGGTAGATCCGATCTGGTTGCCTGGCCAAGCGAGATGAGCTACGGCCCAGATGATTTTGGTCCCGTCAGTTCACTGGTTCTGCCGAGTTTCAATCTGCCGCAAGGAACAACTTGCTATATACATGTTCGGGCGGTGAATAATAACGGCATGCACAGCGCGCCTTGCATTACAGGCCCATTCTTAATTGATAATACGCCGCCTGTTACACCGATAGTGACGCCAACTATTATTACCCAGGGACATATGAGTCTTCTTCAATTAACTTATTCTAATTTGTCAGATCCGCAATCCGGCATTCAATATATAGAATACGCGCTTGGCAATACAAACGGCGCAACGGATATAACAAGCTGGCATAATGAGGGCTTGGTCGGCTCGACACAGATAAGTTATCATATCCTTGGCATGACCGGCGGCCATACCTATTATGTTGGCGTGCGAACTAAAAACGGCGTCGGAATGTTATCACAGGAATTCTGGACAAGTATATATATACCGTAGGAGCGAAATATGAAAAAGGTATTATTGATATTATTGATATTAGCTTCATTGGCTAATATCGCCGAAGCGCAGATAAGGCAGGATTTGATTACTATGGCAGGCGGCGACTCAGTAGCTTTATTTCTCACCGATCCGCCGAGTTCCAACGAAGGTTTCCTGGTTTATCGACAGGGACCTTTGCCGACTAACGATGATTTCGTTCTGCTGACAAAGGATGAGCCGATCAGGCCGACCATTGACGCTAATCAAGTAAAGACTATTCTCGGCCCGGATTGGGAAGTGATTAGCAAGGCTTTCGGCACTGATGAGCCGTTTGAGGTTTTACGTAGATTAAGGGGTGATGAGTTTATCGGAATTGTACATTCGCTTTACAGCCCTCAGGTAGCGCGTCTTACCGGGCGTCTTTATATCGATAAAGGGGTAGAGCCGGGTAAAGAGTACAGGTATAAAATATCGGTCATTAACAACCGTGGAGACGAGAGATACTCACTTACGGAAAAAGTCATTGTCACGGAAATTTATCCTCAACCGCCAACGGACCTCAAAGCCGAAACCGGTGATGGTTCGATCAAACTAACCTGGAAATATCCGCCCTGGGCCGGCAGTTACAAAGACCTGGCTATTCAATATTATCTATATCGTAAGGTCGGCGATGGTGATTTCGTTAAAATCGATCATAAGCCGATCATAAGGGATGATTACACGCCATCGGAATACAACGATCTCTGGCTTAAAAATGGTACCGAATATTCATATTATGTTATCGCGGTGGATCCCATAGGCCGCCGGAGTCAGCCATCCGCCACGGTAACCGCTGTGCCAATTGATAAAAAACCGCCGGCTATTCCGGAAAATCTCACAGTCGAATCCGGCGATGGCGTAGTCGCGATGGCGTGGAATATGAGCCTGGAACTTG
>CAZFSN010000236.1:0-4513 GCA_964521815.1 uncultured Ignavibacteria bacterium
AAAATTGATTCATAGTACTCAAAACGCTGAGGTAAATATTATGGAAGAAAATCAACAAATGAAAATTGATCTTTTTAAAGGCAAAGAGGTACGGAAAATCTGGCATGAAAACGAATGGTGGTTTTCTGTTGTAGACGTTATTGCTGTTTTAACAGATAGTGAGGATCCCAGGAATTACTGGAAGGTATTGAAACACAGGCTGTTAAAAGAAGGTTCCGGGCAAACGGTTACAAATTGTAACCAGTTGAAAATGCACGCGGCAGATGGCAAAATGAGAGACACAGATACCGCTACCACCGAAACCATGTTAAGAATTATTCAGTCGATACCCTCCCCAAAGGCCGAACCTTTTAAAAGATGGATAGCAAGAGTTGGGTTTGAAAGAATCGAAGAAATTAATGACCCCTCTTTGGCCATAAAAAGAGCCAGGGTAACGTATATCGCCAAAGGCTATCCCGATGAGTGGATCGAAACGAGAATCAAGGGAATCCAAAAACGTGAAGAACTAACGGATGAATGGCAACAGAGGGATATTCAGGAAAAAGAATACGCTATTTTAACAAATGAAATATCATCAGCTACCTTTGGTAT
Source organism: uncultured Ignavibacteria bacterium (assembly GCA_964521815.1). Taxonomy (GTDB): domain Bacteria; phylum Zixibacteria; class MSB-5A5; order UBA10806; family 4484-95; genus JAAEQD01. The sequence goes on from CAZFSN010000236.1 coordinate 592, forward strand.
ATCCACGGGCAAGCATAAAGAACTTAAACAATTGAAGAAATATCACAATTTGCGAGATAATATGACGCCACTTGAATTAGTTTTTACTATGCTCGGTGATGTTTCAACCAGGGAAATCACCGTTCATAGAGAAGCCAGGGGTTTTCAGGAAAACAAAAAAGCCGCGCAAGATGGCGGTACTATTGCCGGTAATGCCCGCAAGGAACTTGAAAAGAAAACCGGTAAAAAGGTCGTCAGCGGCAAAAATTATTTATCGATAACATCACCCCAAAAACATAAACAGTTGCCCGAACAAGAAGGCAAGGGTTAATAGGCTTGAATTATAGATCTTTGTCTAACAATCACGAATTAATACGCAACAAATATGTCATCATTTCGAAATATAGTCATGGAGTTCTTACGATGACAATTGCAAGAGCAATCTTACTGCTTTTAATTCTCCCCGTCATTGCCTTCTCGGATATGCCTGCCGGCGATAATCCAATCGGCACCGGTAAAACCTTAACCGTCCCGTTCAAGCTCGACCGTAACCGCGTGATTATTCCGACTATCGTGAACGATTCAAAACCGCTGAACTTGATATTGGATACCGGCATGCGTTTCGATGGTGTTTACCTGTTTCATAAGGAATTGGTCGATGAAATAGACACCTCGGGGGCAATCGAGGTGCAGGTCGGTGGGGCCGGCGCGGGGGAAGCATCTACAGCGATCATGATCGAAACCGGCCGAGTGAAATTCGGCGAAGTCGAAATCGATAGCCAGCGCGTGCTCATCTCCCGAAGCGCGCACACGCAAATTTTCCCCACGGATGGCGTAATCGGCTGGGATTTTTTCGGCCATTACACGGTCGAAATCGATTATGATCAGAGTATTATCAGCCTGCATGATACTTTGGAAACGCCTCATGATTCAACCTGGCGGATGATTCCAATCACGCTCAAGAAAGATATACCATTCATTGATTGTGTCTTAGAAGTGGTCGATGGTGAACAAGTCCCGGTTAGTTTGTATATCGATTTGGCCTCGGGTAACGCGCTTGAATTGTTAACCGGGCCTAACCAGAAATTCACTTTGCCGGATAGCCTGACGGATAATTATCTCGGCACCGGTTTAAGCGGCGATATTTACGGCCAGAAAGGGCGAGTTAAAAAACTGAGTATCGCTTCGTTCGATTTACATAATGTGCTTACCGCGTTCGCTCCGGCCAAGGTACGGTCCAAACAAGAGGGCGCGGATGGCATACTGGGAAATGACTGTATCCGCCGTTTTAATGTAATATTTGATTACACTCACAGCCGATTATATCTGAAACCTAACAGCTTTTTTGTTACGGCGTTTGAATAATTGAATAGCCTTTTTATAAAAAGATGCACCACCACATCCTGACCGAAAACAAATTAAACAACTACTTTGTATGTTCTACAATAGCGTTAGTTTACATCTAATTTAGAGTTACAATTGTTCGGTATCATGCTGCCCGTAGCGGCACGGCATGCCGTGCCGCTACGGGTTCTATTATCAGAGTAATTGATTTTTCAAGCCCGTACCAATTTATGCACCGTTATTTCCGATTTAGCGCCGATTCTTAGCGGCGGGCCCCAATAGCCTGTACCGCGGCTGACATATATGTTGGTGCCGTTATAGTTATGAAATCCCGATATGTAAGGCTGGGTCAACGCCCCCAGAAAATGATAGGGGAAATACTGCCCGCCATGCGTATGTCCGGAGATCACATAATCGAAACCGGCCTCGGCGGCTTTGAATATGCTTTTAGGTTGATGAGCCAGCAGGATTTTCGCGTGGCTACCGGGCGCGCCGGCCATGGCTTTAAGCGGATCCGAAATATGATCAGGGCTAAACTGGCCGCCGGAAAAATCGGTAACTCCGGCCAGAAGCAGGCGGCCTTCACCTCGTTCGATAAGCTTGTGTTCGTTTATCAAAATGGTAAATCCCAATCTGGCCGTCTCAGCCAGCCATTGCTGTATGCCGGAATAATAATCATGATTGCCGGTGACGAAATACAGCCCGTAAGGCGCTTTCAGATCGGCCAGCGGAGCGACATCATCGCGAAGTTGTTCCACTGAACCATCCACCAGGTCGCCGGTTAGCGCGACAAGATCGGGCTTAAGCCCGTTTACCTGATCGACCACCGTCTGTATGAACCGCCGTTTGATAGTATGGCTGGCATGGATATCCGTTATTTGCACGATTTTGAAGCCGTTCAAGTCATCGGTCAGATTTTCTATCGGAACGGTTATTTCGACAATATCCGGCTTACGCATCGCCTGGTACATGCCATAGCCCATCAAGGCGCCGGTCACCCCGAGGACTCCGAGGTTGAGGGCGTTAGTCAATAGCAGTCTGCGCTCCGGATTAACTGTGGCTGTATTATGGTTAAAAACCTGAATTAGTTTGTGAACACCGGATATTAGCAGCATGATTATATCTTTGGAGAATAAAAACGCGAATAATAAGGTGAAAAATCCAAAACTCAAATAGCCCACCCAGGCCAGGATATCTATCCAAACACCCTCGGCATTTCTAAGCCGCAAGATTACAGGTAAGAAAGGCAGCGCCAGGCAAATAGCAACGATTGCCCACAGGATAAGATTTACCGGAAATCCGAAAGCCGCCGGAGTAATCATCCGCCAGCCGATATAGCCGTACATTAAGGATAAAACAACTATTACGACGACAAAGAAACTCAATCAAACCTCCGATGCGTTAACGCGTCCGATTCGCTATCGGTTCCAGATAATCTTAAAATACTTGCCGGCTTTCATTTACGCAGTAAGCAATCAAGCGAATATATATTTTTATATCCGGCGGATCATATCACTTCATTTTTTCTGCATGATAAAAAATACCGATGAGAACCATTCGGGATCATTTTTGAAACGTTCTATTTCTTGCAGGTCTTTTTTAATATTGACAAGTTTCTTCGAATTATCGGAATAATTACTGAGCATTTCTTTAATCTTATTCTCCAAAGGTTCATAATATTCAGTCCACCAGCTTTCCTTGGTAATAAAAAAATGTCCGATAAGGCTATATCCACAGTCCGGTATCTGCGCTAATTTCGTCTCGGTTCCTTCGGCATCATCATGAAAGACCATAAAACCGCCTGGTTTAAGGAATTTACGCCAGTTCTTCAATGATTTCCGAAAACCCAGCACAAATATCGAACCCTCCGCCCAGATAATATCGAAACTTTCGGCCGGGAAAGCCATTTGGGGTATCGGACAATTCATGATTTTGATTCTGTTAGTAAGCCCATCCTGTTTAAGTCGTTCAGCTAACTTATCTAACTGTTTTTGATCGTTGTCCACGCCCATTACCTCGCCATCGCTTAATTTAGCCAACTCAATAGTCGGTATGCCTGAACCGCAGCCTATATCCAGAATGCGCGGTTTATCGAGCTGAGGAAGCATCCGGTATGCTTTTCTCGTATATTTAAGCAGATTACGCCTGAAAAGATCTCTGTCGATATTAAAGGTATTTGTTTTAGCCATATTGGTCATTCCGCAATCAAAGTTAAAGCTTTGACTTAATCGGGCTTTTTGCGTAAAGCTCTAATATTTACTTTATCGATTTGTTATTAGCAAGCGCTAATCGCTATCGTTAAAATAAATACAAAAATACCCATTATTCACCAAAAATCGCTTTGCAATCAAATGGCAAAACTATATTTTAATAATCACGTATGTTTAATATAGGCATAACTGCGAAAAGCTCATTCCCGGATGCATTCGGGGGTTTTTGTGTTTTAAATAAAACAATCGAAATCTTAATAATAACAGGAGTTGTAACATGCGGCTTAAATTATTGATGGCTTGCCTGCTTATATTTTTGCCCGGGGTGATTATCTCGGCGGATTGGCAGATCAGCGAGTTGGACAACGGCCTCAAGGTGATGATCCTGG
>CAZFSN010000237.1:0-4498 GCA_964521815.1 uncultured Ignavibacteria bacterium
TCGAGTTCACAATGTTTGCTGAGCAATTTCTGATAATGCTCCACCCATTTCTTGGCGAATTCATTATGCAATTTGCCGACTACTGTCAATTTTACTTTAAACATCTTTAATTAATTTTAGATAAACCTTTCTTGACCTCGGACCATCGAATTCGCAAAAATAAATTGCCTGCCATGTTCCTAATATCAGTTTGCCATTTTCAACAATAACATTAATTGAGTTTCCAATTAGACTGCTCTTGATATGCGAATCAGAATTGCCTTCTACATGTTCAAAACTCCCGGACTCCGGCACAAGTTCCCCTAAATAGCCCAGAATATCACTTTTTACCGCCGGATCCGCCCCCTCATTAATTGTCACCGCCGCTGTAGTATGTGGTATGTATATATTTACCAATCCATCGAAAGTTCCCGGAATATTTTGGGAAACTTCTGAAGTAATATTAACCATCTGGCTGCGCGATGTGGTATTTACTTTAAGTTCTATCATCGTCAATTAACGCCATGGCGAATTGCCCGGGATCGAATTCTTCGATATCTTCGACTCCTTCGCCCAGTCCCACATATCTAACCGGCACTTTATACTTTTCTGTTATGGCTATTATCGCTCCGCCTTTGGAAGTGCCATCCAGCTTGGCCAAGACCAATCCGGTTAAACCTACCGCCTGATTGAATAGTTCTACCTGCGAGAAGCTATTTTGCCCGATTGAGGCATCTAAAACCAGCCAGATTTCATGCGGCGCGTCCGGCATCGCTTTGGCGGCCACCCGATGGATCTTTTTTAATTCTTCCATCAAATTAACGCGAGTTTGTAAACGGCCGGCCGTATCGATTAGAACGTAATCTGCATTCCTGGCCATTCCCGCTTTAATGGCATCGAATGCCACCGCCGCCGGGTCGGCGCCTTCCGATGATCTGATCAACTGCGCGCCGGTCTTATCCGCCCATAAGCCCAGTTGTTCGGCCGCGGCAGCTCTGAATGTATCGGCAGCAGCCAGGATCACGGATTTGTTATCTTGAATGAATTTCCAGGCCAGTTTACCAATCGAAGTGGTCTTGCCGGTGCCGTTAACACCGACGAACATTATCACCCTGGGTTTCGCTGAACCGTTATCATGTCTGACGATATCCAGGTTGACACGCCGATAGATTTCCTCTTTGAGTATCTCGGCCGGATCGGCTTTCTTGTTTTTTCTCAGGGTCTCTATTATCTCGGCTGCCGGAACCGGTCCGACATCAGCTAAAATCAAACTCTCTTCCAGTTGCTCCAGCAGTTCTTCATCCAGCTTACGGCCAAAAACGCCGCCGATCCTGCCTAAAATACCGTTACGGGTTTTAGCCAGGCCGGCCTTAAATTTATTAAACATGCTGGGCTATATTTCCGTTGAATTTAACCGAGACTATATTGGACGCGCCGGGTTTTTCCATGGTTATGCCATATAAGATATCGGCCGCCTCCATGGTTTTTTTGTTGTGCGTAATGACAATAAACTGGGTTGAATGAGTGAAGTTATTAACCAATTTTATGAATCTGGTGACGTTGGCGTCATCCAAAGGCGCGTCTATTTCATCAAGGATACAAAACGGGCTGGGTTTTACCATGTAAATCGCGAACAGAAGCGAAATCGCTGTTAAGGCCCGTTCTCCGCCCGATAATTGATTGACCGAAACCAGTTTTTTACTTCCCGGCCGGGCGATAATTTCAATCGGCGTCTCCAGCAAATCATCGGGGTTGGTTAATCTGATTTCGGCCTTGCCGCCTTCGAATAAAGTTTCGAATACGCCCTGGAAATTTTCTTTTATCAGTTCGAATGTCTCAGCGAATTTTTCCTCGGCGGTCTTATTTATTTTGCGGATAACATCCAAAAGCGAACTTTTAGCTTCCTGAAGATCGGCGAATTGTTTTTCCAGAAATTCCAGGCGGTCCTTTTCAGTCGTGTATTCGTCATCGGCCAGCATATTAACCGGCCCAATATTTTCGATATTGTATTTGATTTTATCGATCTCCGCCTGCAGGGCGGCGCTGTCGAAATCAGCCGGTTTTTCGCCGCGAATTTCCAAACCGTATTCATGATAGATGGTCTGCTTGATAGTCTTGATCGAACTGTCATAATCGGCGAATTTCAATTCTTCCTGATGAATCGATTCGTTTAAATCATTGATGCCGGTTCTGATCCGTTTAAGTTTTGTTTCGGATTCGTTTAATTGTTCGATTAAAACAACCCGGCTATTATTTAAGCCGCTCTTGTCGTCCTCGACCACTTCTTTGGCTTTGAAAATATTAGTCAACTGGCTTCGGGCTTGGTTCATCTCCTGATCGATCTCCTGCCATTTGTTTTCCTCTTCTGTAATCATACGGGACTTCTGCTCGATCATGGATCCGGCCTCATCGATCATCTCCAGGTAGCGTTTGCCGTCATCCTCCAGCTTATGAAGATAGCCGGTCAATTCGACCGAATGCAGCCTGTTCTGGTTCAGCGTCGAGATCACCTTTTCATATTTTTCTTCAAGGGTTTTATGGCCTTGAGATTGATTGAATAAATCCTGGGCGATATCCTGTTTTTCGATTTCTTTACGTTCTATATCAGCCTCGACCTCGGCTTTTTCCCGGTTTAGAGCTTCGGTCTGGCGACCTGTTTCGGTCGTATTCTGGGTGAGTTCCTTGATTCGGGAAACACTGTCCTGAAATTCGAAATCGAGCCTGGTCATTTCCGCTACTAACTTTTCGCGAGTATTAAGCAATGTTTTCTTGCGGGCCCGAAGGTTTTCCGCGTCTTCGGCTGTGTTTATCAGATCCGATTCACTTTGATCCAGATTATCTCTCAAGGTTTCGGCTTTGTCATCGATTGATTGCAAAGCTTCCTGTAAATCCGATAATTCGCTTTTGCGGCCGATCAGGCTGACCGCGGATTTACCGCCCTCGATAATACTGATGGGATCATAATAGTTGCCCGTGAGATCAACGGCCTTGCAGTTTATATTTTCGGAAATTTTGTCCGGTTTGAATACGGCGATATTCGAAAACAACCTATTTACCGCCGGTCGTAAAAAATCCTGACAATGAATAAACCCGGCGACACTACCAATTAAATTCTCATCATCTATGGACATCTTCTCCGGATCATTCTGATCGATACCATCCAACAATAAAAATGCGACCCTGCCTGACTCATTTTCTCTTAGATAGTTGATACTTACCAGAGCGTCCTTACGGGTTCTACAGACGACTAATTGCCCATAAGTATTAAAAGCCGCTTCCACCGCCAGGTGATATTCCTTGTCGGCGGTCACGAGATTTGCCAGGGTATCGATTACACCTTCGGGCTTTTGCGCCCAGGCAAACAGTGATTTGATCCCGGAGCCATAGCCCTCGTGCTGAAGAATCATTTTCGACAGCATATCCAGTTTGGCCTGAGTCGCCGATTTTTCGGCCTGGCAGGCTGATAGCTGTTTTTTAATCTCATCGATTCGGGAGATTATCGATAAATGTTCTTTTTGATTGGCGTTTATTTTATCATCATAAGCCGCGATATCGGTTTCGCACTTCTGGAGATTTTGTTTTTGCAATTCAAGGCTTTCCTGAGATTGCGCCATTCTGGTCTTGTATTTGGATAGGGATAAATCAAGATCATGATTTAGATTATTCAGGCGTTCGATAGAACTGATCACCGCCGCCAGTTTGGCCTGGTCGGCGGCTATTTCGTTATCACAGCGATGGAGCTTTTCCTTGATCGCGTCCACATCAATTTTAGATATATCGAGCTGGTCTTTTATAGCTAATACATCGGTTTCGATATTGTTTATCTCGTTTTTAAGATTATTCAGTTCGCCGGTCTTTTCGGAATATTGATTGGCGGCTTGATTTTGCTGTTCTTTCAACGAATCTATTCGGCCGCGCAGTTTTTCGATTTCGCCGCGCCATAATTCGACATTGCTCTTACCCGAATCCAGCCGGGCTTGCGCGTTCGCCAGCTTGTTTTCTACCCTGATCGCCTGCTCGGAAAAGTCCGCGGCGACGGCTGCCTGGGAGGAAATTTTTTCATTCAACTCGGCGATTTGCAGTTTTAATTTTTCAACGGCCGCTTCATTGGTATCCAATTCCGCTTTTAAAGCTTCCCGCTGGGTCTTTCGAGCGTTAATTGCTTCCTCGTGACGGTCTATATTTTGTTCAAAATCAAATATTTGCGCGGAGGCCATCGCTACATCCAGATCCCTCAGTTCCTCTTTGATCGTTTTATAGCGTCTGGCTTTGGCCGCTTGACGTTGCAGGGAGCGAACGTTTTTGCCTATTTCGGAAATGATATCGCTAAGCCTGACCAGATCAGTCTCGGTATTTTCGAGCTTCTTTAAAGCCTCTTTTTTGCGGTTCTTATATTTGGTGATGCCGGCGGCCTCTTCAAACAAGTAGCGCCGGTCCTCGGCTTTATCCGATAACACGGCATCGACCATGCCCTGCTGGAAAATACTATAAGCGTGAGCGCCCATGCCGGTATCGGCAA
>CAZFSN010000238.1:0-4481 GCA_964521815.1 uncultured Ignavibacteria bacterium
ATCCAGAGGCTTATAACCGGGCATCATTTCACCCATTGGCGCTGCATACTGCCCACCGATATGGCACTGCCCGCAACCCTCCGATAAAGTATCGCCATTTTCCAAAACCACGAAACTGGCCCAAGCGGTCATAGCGAACGATCCGGGTTTGGGGCAGGGACGGTTGATTTTACCCATATCGAAATTATCCGCCAGTTCACCGTTGAAACCATACACGTTCGGATGCTTGCCGGTATAGAACAGGAAATGGGCCGACTGAGTCAGGTTCTTCATCAGGTTAACTTTTTTGGTTTCGCCTGATACAGCGTCCTCAACTTCGATTTCAGCATGGCATTTCAGACAAGTTTTCGGTCCTTCATAGGCCAGCACACTGCTATCCCGGTAGATCGCGATATGAGAAAATGCTCGGTCATAATCTGTTTCCAATTCCGAGGCAATTGTTTCGAATTCCTGCGGCGTAATGCTTTCAATATCATAAGTCACCTTGGCCGGACGAACATCCGCCGGCAACATCATATTTATAACCGAAGACCAATTGACATAGATTATTGCCGCCAGAACTACTATTATTATCAGAATTATTAATGCTTTTTTCATCTTTTTTCACCTTTTTAACTTATCTTAAAAACCAATTTGCGGAAATTAACCAATGCCATAACGGAAATCAAGACAAATGGATAATAAAACGCAGATATCTAAATTATTTTACAATAAATTAATAATGATAATTGTTCTTAGATATTAATTAATCGCGGGTAAGAAAAAAAATCGCTTGTCAAGATATCAGACGCCTATTACTTTGCGACCCGAAAATGTAAGATCGGATTTAATTGGCGTGTAGAAGGGTAATTAATAAAGCTAAACATCTAAGTTAATTTCGCCGAACCTGATAATAAGAATAAATCAAAGTTAAACCGGGGAAAGCTCTTGAGTGTCAAAACTAATACGGCCGCGGTGATATTAGCCGCCGGCAAGGGCAAGCGGATGAAATCCGATCTGCCGAAAGTGCTGCATAAATTAGATGGCAAATATCTGGTCGATTATGTAATCGAAAACGCCAGAAAAGCTGGGATAGAAAATATTATTTTGGTGATAGGTCACAAATTCGAACTGGTTATGCAAGAATTAGCCGACAGACAAGTAGATTTTGTAATACAACAGCCACAACTGGGTACGGGCCATGCCGTGCAAGTGGCAGTACCTCATCTGGATAATTTCGATGGCGATTTGCTGGTGCTTTATGGTGATATGCCGTTTGTTTCCTCCTCAACTATCGCGGCTTTAATTAAAACACGTCGAGAAACTCGGGCGGCGGCCACAGTTTTAACCGTAAAGCTTGACGACCCTGGCAGTTATGGAAGAATAGTAAGAGATCAGGATGGTTATCTGGAAGCGATTGTCGAATATAAGGATGCAAGTTCAACCATGCGCTTGATAAAAGAAATCAATACCGGCTCATATTGTTTCGATTATATGCAGCTTTTACCCGTATTAAAGCTTTTAAAATCGGATAATGCCCAGGCTGAGTATTATTTAACCGATACAATCTCCCTATTAAAAGCTAAAGGTCTTAAGGTGTCCGCTCTGGCATCCGATAATCCTAATGAGGGTATGGGTGTTAACTCCCAGGCCGAATTAAATTTAATGCGATCAATAATCAAGGAACAAAAACATTAATATTGGGGTAGAATAAGAAAAAGATTGACAAGGAAGCATGTTATTGGTAAACTAAGGCGACCATATTTGATTAGTGGGAGAATAGATACTATGATAAAAAAAATAATTTTCCTCATAATTGCCCTCGTTATGATTGCCGGCCCGGTCCTGGCCCAGGAATCCGGGAATTTTCCTAATGGCTATAATGGGAATAACGTTCCCTCAAAATCGGCTTTTTCGCTTCTTGATCCGAGCCGTTTCCATATGACTAACAGTTTTTCCTTGATGTATAGTTCATCGAACGGGCGGTCGCAAAGCTTGGGCATGTATCTAAATTCGATTGAATATCAAATTTCGGATCCGCTTAAAATCCGGCTCGACTTGGGTTATGTTCAGAATACCAGCTCATTATTTAATTCGAATAACGGCATTCAAAACAATGGCAAAATTCTACCGGGGGTATCGATAAGCTGGAAACCGGCCAAAAATTTGTTTTTCCAATTTAATTATCGCGAAATTCCCGCTTATTATAACAGCGGTTACTATGATAGCTATTATCCGAATTCGATGCTTTATGAGAGTGGGAGGGGGTACTAATCATACTAGCCATTTCATTTAGACCTTCCCAGAGGACATGTCAATAAAGAAATCATCTAAAAAGAAATTAAGTAAAAAACAGATTAAAAGTCCCGGTTTAGCCGGTTGGGCTATTATATTTCTGTCTGTTTTCATAATAGTGTTTTTGGCTTCGATGTTGATTCCCAAGTCCGAGGTAACCGTCCAGCAAAAACCGCCGGAGATAATCCGCGTTCAACTTAAAAACGGTTGCGGGGCCAAAGGCGCGGCCCAGGAGATGACCAGAGCTCTCACGGAATCATCATCCGGCGCGAAATTCGATATTATTGATAAGGGCAATGCTGAGGTTTTCAATTTCGAAAAGACCGTCGTGATCGATCGCAAAGGCGATCCAGCCGCGGCCAACGCGTTTTCGAACGCGGCTTTGACAGTGGCCGGACTTCTACATACCGCGCCGGATCAGCTGATTCTTCAGAAATTATCCGATAATTTACTCGATATCGATGTTACCGTTATTATCGGCGCCGACTACCAGCCAATTCTGGCATCATTGACAAGCGAGGTTAATTAACTTTTGCCCGGCATGACTCCCAAGAAACTGGCTCAAACTATCGGCAAACTCGCTGTAGAAAAAAATGGTTTTGATATCCAATTACTGGATCTTAGAAAATGTTCGGATGTGGCCAATTATTTCGTAATCATTAGCGGGTCTGTCGATGTTCATGTCAAGGCGATTGCTGATAATATAATCGACGGCTTAAAGGAGAAGAATATCAAAGCCTGGCATCTTGAGGGCTATAATAACCTGCAATGGGTGTTGCTTGATTATGTGACGGTCGTTGTACATATCTTTCAACCGGAAATAAGGGGGTATTATTCACTTGAAAAACTATGGGGAGACGCGCCAATAGAAAAAATAGATTAATTGCTTGTATCCTTTAAACAAGCTGACAAGCGCTTGAACCGGTTGAAGGGGTAATGAATTAGTTCACCCCTGACCCCCTCCACAAAAAAGAAAACATTATAAGGAGTCACTTTTATGGATATTGTAGAATTAAAATCAAAAACAATTAACGAGCTATCGAGCCTGGCGGAAGAACTTCAAATACCGGGCATTTCGGGGCTCAAGAAATCGGAGTTGATCTTCAAAATCCTTGAAGCTCAAACCGAGCAGGACGGCCTCATTTTCGCCGAGGGCGTGCTGGAAGTACTGTCGGAGGGCTATGGTTTCTTGCGCAGCCCCGATTACAATTACCTGCCCGGTCCCGATGATATCTATGTCAGCCCCTCTCAAATCAAGAAGTTCGACCTTCGTTCCGGCGACACCGTTTCGGGTCAGGTCAGGCCTCCGAAAGAGACCGAGAGGTACTTCGCGCTTCTCAAAATCGAGGCGGTTAATTTCGAGAATCCGGAAATCGCCAAACACAAGATCCTGTTCGACAACTTAACGCCGCTCTATCCGGATGAAAAAGTCAAACTGGAAGTCTTGCCTAAAGACCCGACTACCCGTATCATGGATATGCTAACGCCGATAGGCAAAGGCCAGCGCGGCCTGATCACCTCGCCGCCCAAAGCCGGAAAAACTATTATCCTGCAGAAAATCGCCAACTCCATAACCACCAATCATCCGGAAATGAAACTGATCGTGCTGTTAATCGATGAGCGTCCGGAAGAAGTCACCGATATGGAGCGCACGGTTAAGGCCGAGGTCATATCATCGACATTCGATGAACCGGCCGACCGACATGTTACAGTCGCCGAAATGGTGATCGAAAAGGCCAAGCGTTTGGTCGAGCACAAGAAAGATGTCTGCATTTTGCTCGATTCAATCACCCGTCTGGCCCGGGCCTATAACGCGGTGGTGCCGCATTCGGGCAAAATCTTGTCCGGCGGCGTCGATTCGAACGCTTTGCAGAAACCGAAACGGTTTTTCGGCGCGGCCCGTAATATCGAGGAGGGCGGCTCGCTGACTATTATCGCCACCGCCTTGATCGAGACCGGCTCGCGCATGGATGATGTTATTTTCGAGGAATTCAAAGGCACGGGCAACATGGAAATCGTGCTGGACCGCCGTCTGGCCGACCGCCGCATATTCCCTTCGATTGATATCAATCGCTCCGGCACGCGTAAAGAGGAATTGCTGTTAACTCCCGATGAACTCAACCGGATCTGGATATTGCGCAAATTCCTCAATGAGATGAGCCCGGTGGATGCTATGGAGTTTATGCTGGATAGACTGTTGAAGACTA
>CAZFSN010000239.1:0-4462 GCA_964521815.1 uncultured Ignavibacteria bacterium
CCGAAGGTAGCCATCCGGCGTGACACCCAATAGCATTTCCAGCTTATTATCATTAAGTACAAGTTTATAAAGAAATTTACCTACGGAATATTCTTTAGACTCATCCTTTCTAGACCTGATCACGATCATTTCATCACTGTCTGGCAGTTTTTCGACTTTCAGCCCTATATCATCTGAAACAGTTCCCAGGTCAATTCGATAGGAAGCGCTATTGATAATTTTAGTCAATGAATCCACTTGCGAAAACGCCAGTTTGGTGGCGGCGATTTGAATGCCGGGCGGCAAGTTGTTGATAAATCGGGTCAGATGGTTTTTCTCGAACGGGGAATCAAATTGCATATCCAGGAATTCCGCCTCCGAGGAGTAGCCGATTGGCAGGGGCGGCCCGAAAGATAATTTCATATGGGGATGAAATCCCTGGCTGTAAGCAACCGGTAATTTCGCCCGTCTGATCGCCCGGGTAAATAGCCTGATCATATCGAGATGCGAGTAAAACCGCATGGTCTCATCCCGCGAATATTTAAGCCTTATTTTGGATTTCGTCGGCACGGCGGCGGTTACAATCCGTTTCCTGGCCGGCCTTCCAAAACCGGCGGTAGTGCTTTTTTGCTGGCTGGCTTTTCTGGCCGCCGCGCCCGGCGGTAATTCACCTTTGAGCGATCTTTCACGTTCGTCCATAAGGTACTTGGTCGATATGCCCTTATCGATATGCTGCCAGGGCAAAGGTAGATGAGCGAATATTGGCTGAAGTAAATCTTTGATATTAAAACCGCACTCGGTCAGGGCTTTCTCCCAGTTGGCATAATCAAAAAACTCGCTCCAGCCATCCAGACAGGCGCTGTTCTCGGAAGCTTTTAATATCACATCCGCCATGCGACGGTCGCCGCGTCCAATGATACCTTCGACAATTGCCAGCCTGGGATCACGAAGTTTTAACGTTATATTGCTGTTTTTTATGCTGACTGATAGCCTATGGTAAATTTCTGAAATCGCTTCGATATCGGCCTGGCCTTCCCATTGCCAGGGCGTACCCGGTTTAGGACAGAAAGGCGATATCGTAACGTTTATATTTTTCTTGCCGCCTTTCGATCTGGCTATAGCCGAAAGCTCTTTTATCGTATTGATAATCCCGGCGATATCGGTTTCGGTTTCGGTTGGCAGGCCAATCATGAAATACAGTTTGACCAGGGTCCAGTCATTATCGAACGCCTGCCTCACGCCTTCGGTTATCTCATCCGAGGTTATATTTTTGCCCATTATATCGCGCATTCTCTGGGTACCCGCCTCCGGCGCGAACGTGATGCCTGATTTCCTCTGGTGCTTTAAAAATCCCAGCATCGTCGACGAAAGCGATCCCGGCCGCAATGACGGCAATGACAGCGATAAATGATTTTGATAAAAATAAGGCATGATCTCCGCGATCATCCCCTCAAGATCAGGATAATCGGTTGAGGATAGCGATAGTAGGGTCACTTCATCGTGGCCGGTAGATTCGATGCCCGCCTGTATTTGAGCGTGGATTTCGTTTTTATTCCGGGGACGTTGAGGGCGATACTGGAAACCGGCCTGGCAAAACCGGCAGCCGCAGACACAACCGCGCATAACCTCGACTGCCAACCGGTCATGCGTGGTTTCTATATAGGGGACAATCGGTTTAGCTGGATAATATTCTTGCTTCAGGTCAAGACATGATCTGATTTTAATCGTCCGAGGAACATCCTCATTAACCGGCGTTAACGATGCGAACCTGGCGTCTTGATATTCGGCTTTGTAAAATGATGGAATATACATGCCATCGATTTTAGCCAGGTCCCGGAGTTTTTTATCTTTTGGTTCATTTATATTCTTTTTCAGGCAATCGATTATTTCATTGATAGCCTCTTCGCTATCGCCTAAAAACATGGCATCGAAAAATGCCGCCATCGGCTCGGGATTTATTATCGATGGCCCGCCCGCGAGAATCAACGGATGGCTTCCATCACGTTGGCTGCTTTTAAGCGGAATACCGGCCAAATCCAGCATATTAAGCACGCCGGGGCCGTGCATCTCATAGGTAACCGAGAAGCCGATCAAATCGAACTCATTTAAGGGCGTGGTCGTTTCCAGCGAGAAAAGCGGGGTTGCCGTTTCCCGAAGACGTTGAGCCATATCCGGCCAGACCTGATAGACTCTCTCCGCGACACAATCATCACGCTTGTTAATAATATTATACAGAATCTGCTGGCCTAAGTAGCTCATGCCGATTTCATATATATCCGGAAAAGCCAGCGCGATTTTTAATTTATCTTTGTGATCTTTAATAATGGCGTTCAACTCATTGCCGACATACCGGCCCGGTTTTATAATGAATGGCAAAACTTCTTTTTCGAGTTTACGCCAGAGTGGATTTTTATATTGAAAATTATTAAAATCAGTCAAAAAACGCCTCCATGTTTAAGCGGCAAGATAGAGTTTAAGTATATGTCTGTCAATCGCAAAAGGGGCGGTACGATGATAATCTATCCTTATTCAGTCAGGTCGGGCCCGATAGCGCGCAACAAGCTCTATCTATTATCCGCAGCGGCCGTCAGGTCAAAGCTTTCATCCTACGACCTGACAGAACATTTAATATTGCTATCTTAAATCGGGTATTCATTGAATACTGATATTAAGAACGCTGTTAATCCGTAAACAACCTATTTTTTAATAATCAGGCGCCTGATTTTTCCGCCGTTGGATTGCAGGACAATTCCGCCAAGCCGGGTAATCGGCGCGATTTCATCGCCATAATCGGCTACGGCCGAGGTTTGGTTTTCCTTGATATTGAAAATACTCAGGTTCAAATATGGAAGCCGATAAGATAGCCCATCGGCGATGTTGTCAACTCCTTTGAATATACCTATACTGGCATCCTCATGCTCAAGCACCGCGTCATCGGCAAATAGCCTGAGCACCGGCCCGAAATCGGCTGATTTGACGCCATAGTTATACAGATCGACGTATTTTTCCAGAAGGTCGGAATTATCCATCCAAGCCAGCCTTTATATTTTATTGATTTGCCCCCAAGACTATTTTGAATATTAGCGCCTTTGTTTGTCAGCTCAAGATGCTAATAATGAGGCGACATCTTCGATTTTACCATCCAGACATCTGGTGATACTATCGTCGATTTTGGCAGCCTCATCGGGAATTACGAGCTTAGGCGCATTGATTAACTCCTTGGCCCGCTCGATTAAATCCCGCTCTAACTCCGATTTCTCCGCCCAGTCGTGAATATACATATGCTGGATACGAAGAAATGACGCGACCACCAGGTAAGCGTCATCAATATAGCCAAAAAGCCCATGCTCTTCATCGGAAATTAAATCGTGCGGATGGTATACATACGTAATTATTAGCCCGGCCAGATTTTTAGCTTGGGCTGGAGTTTTCTTTTCGCTCCAATATTGACTGAGAACCTTCAAACAGGGCGGCATCAAAAAAATAAACTCTTTAATCGCGTGAACCTGATCCTCGGTGACCTCATCGCCCCATCGCACTTCAATTTCTTTTTTCAGCTTGCCGGTTTTATCCTCGGCTAAATCCCTTAAATGATTTTGCAATGCTCTTAACATAAGAAGCCTCCTGCTCAATTCGTTTGTTAGAAACGATCAGATTAAATATCTACCGGTCGATGATAATGGCTAATGCTTACCCCGACCAAATCTTAGCTGAATATTTTAAACTATACTAAATTGAGTTTTGTTCTTACTGCTTGTTTTTAAATGGTTCAAAACTCATAAAATCCGCGTGATGCACGATATAAGCCTCGGTAGTACGCTTAAATAAGTCGCCCTCCCCGGCATGCGCCGCAATTATGTGGCAGACTTTGGCCGGTACCCCGCATTGCATTGCCAGGCCAACCCCGGAAAACGGATGACGGACCATTTTACCGTAATTACTAACTACTGATTTGCCGTTAACCTTTTCGTATTCAAGCAGTTTACCCACATCGGCCAGAATCGCGCCGGAAATCACCGTATCCATATCGATTGGCAAATTATCACCGAAAAATTGCTTCATTTTAAGGGCAGCTTCTTTGGCGATATGCACTACTGCCCGCTTGTGCTCTATGAAAGTCACCGGGCAATCCTTAACCAGCAGAGTGAAAGGGATTTCGTTCAAATCGGCGGCGGTTAGCGGGCTTTTTTCAAACGCCAACGCCCAGGTTGCGGCGGTTTGTTGGCGTAGGGTTTTATCTTTTATCCACTCCAGCTCTGGCCAGAGTTTATAGACATCATCAGCCATTTATCGCTCCTTTAATCATCATTTGCCGTTCAATCATCGTTTACTAAGTTGACAAAAACCGGAATTAGTGTCAACGTGGGAGTATATGATGAGTTTTCCCAATTTTATTTTTCAATTTTGGATTAGGTTCCGATTTCAGCCGCGCCTTAAAATATCGCCAGCGCCCGCGCGGCTTTATCTACCAGCTTCTGATCGA
>CAZFSN010000240.1:0-4459 GCA_964521815.1 uncultured Ignavibacteria bacterium
TTTATGAGGCAGATATGAAATTAAAAATAACGGTACATGGCATAGCTTACGAAGTGGATGTGGAAGTGCTGGATCCGGGCGAAGGTTTCCCAAGCGCGGTCTCCTTGCCCAGAACCAAAGCAAAAGAACGCACAGATAGCGCCGCTGGATCAACATCGACCCATCCGGCATCAGGTATTACCGTCGGCCAGGTTCCTTCTTCGGTTAATGCCGATGGCGGCCAGGTGGCCTCACCGATAGCCGGAACGATTGTTGAGATTAAATGCAAAGCGGGCGAAACGGTTACTCAGGGCCAGGTGCTTTTGGTTATCGAGGCCATGAAAATGAAAACATCGATTGCCGCTCCCACTTCCGGCAAAGTTAAATCTATTCCTATAGCGGTCGGCGATTCGGTGCGCGAAAGCCAGACTCTCGTCGAATTCGAGTAATCCCATCGGGTTTTGGGAATAAATTTATGGAGATAATTTTAAATTTCCTGCATACCGGCGCGCTCTATAATATGACCTGGGGCAATCTGATAATGCTGATTGTCGGCAGTGTATTTATCTATCTGGGCGTCGCTAAAGATTATGAGCCGCTGCTTCTGGTACCAATCGGTTTCGGTATTTTAGTAGGCAACATTCCGCTGGCGGCCGGGATGAAAATCGGGATTTATGAAGAGGGTAGTGTCCTTTCTATTTTATATTCCGGAGTGACTCAAGGCTGGTATCCGCCGCTGATTTTTCTGGGCATAGGAGCGATGACCGATTTTTCCTGCATGCTGGCCAACCCCAGGCTAATTCTTCTGGGCGCGGCCTCCCAGGCCGGGATATTTATCACTTTCATTGGCGCCGTGCTGTTGGGTTTCAGTTATCCCGATGCCGCCTCTATCGGAATTATCGGCGGCGCGGATGGTCCCACCGCCATTTTCCTGTCATCCAAGCTGGCGCCCCAGCTTCTGGGCGCGATAGCCGTCTCGGCCTATTCATATATGGCCCTGGTGCCGGTTATCCAACCGCCGATAATCATGCTATTAACGACAAAAAAAGAACGTCTGATAAAAATGAAACCGGCCAAACCGGTCAGCAAGAGGTTGAGAATACTATTTCCGATTTTCGCTTTTATAGCTACGGGTTTTATCGCGCCGGGTTCGATAAATTTACTGGGCTTTCTGTTTTTCGGAAATCTGCTTAAAGAAAGCGGAGTTACCGAAAGACTGGCCAGTACCGCCCGCAGCGCGTTTATAGATATAATCACGATTGTACTGGGGCTAACGGTTGGGGCATCCACCGATGCCAGCCGCTTTTTAACCCCATCCTCGATAAAAATATTCATACTGGGCGCCGCCTCTTTTGCCGTAGCCACGGCCGCGGGAGTTTTATTTGCTAAGGTCATGAATTTATTTTCCAAGACCGATATCAATCCGATAATCGGCGCGGCCGGCGTATCGGCGGTGCCGGATTCAGCCAGAGTTTGCCAGATGATAGGCGCCAGGGAGGACCCGAATAACTTCCTGATTATGCACGCGATGGCGCCTAACGTGGCCGGGGTTATTGGGTCGGCGGTAGCCGCGGGGATATTGTTAGCTACATTTAGTTAAAAAAGATATATAAATTTCTATACTAAGAGTTTTATTATCGGCTCAAAGAATGGCTATTTAGAATTTCTATGTGTAAGAAAGATTCCGCTTAAAACCATCTTAAGTCATTGAGCTCGCTTATCTTATCCTGAAGTTCATCAGCCATATCGTCCAGCTCGTCGGCCATATCCTCGATAACTTGCGCTTGCTTTTCGAGCTGTTCCGCCTGACGTTCCAGTTCATCGGTTTGCTCTTCTAATTCGTCCTCGAGCTCATCCGAATCATACGAATAAAACAGGCCTGCAAGCGCTTTCGAGGCCGCCCTAAGACCGACTTTCGCGCCAACTATGCCTACTGCGGCTCCTTTTTCTCCTACTCTAACAGCCCGTTCAACCATATCTTCCGCTGTACAATAGTACTTTTTCAATAAGGCTCTTTGCTCATCCGTAACCGAAATCTTTTCGCCATTGATTATCAGATCGCCCGATTTACCGATTTTAACTTCATCGCCGTGCCAACCATTATGAGTGATGATAACATAGCCGGCTTCGATATCCATATGCGTATTATCTCCGTGCCAACTATGTGAGTGACTGGAAGATTTATAAATGCGATTATCGTCATAATCGTAATCATAGTCGTAGTTATAGTCATAATCATAGTCATAATCATAGTCGAAGTCATAATCATATTTGTATGAATAATCATGTATATCAGACTTGTTTTTACATCTGTCATATTCACCGGGAGCGGCCAAAGATAGAGAAAATAATAGCGCCAAAATCGCGATTATTGATATAGTCTTTTTCATCCTAATTCCTCCTTCGCTTTCGACATGTCTATTAGAAATACGATAACAGGTTTTCGAAGTTGCGCTTTTTTTTGTCATCGACTCCCTCATCGGCTATTAAGGGTCCCGCTTAATGACCTAACATTATATATCCAAGACACTTGGATAGATCGAACAACGGGGATTGTTTTTCAATCCATATAGTTATATTAAGTTTGCTTACAGGATATTTTCTTTTTAAAAATATCCGGACTATATATGAAATTCAATAACATCCTTGTCGGATAATATGAAACTGTTTTTGACGCGCTGGCCCTCAAATTTGCCCTCACCCCAGACTTTGGCATATTGAAGTTTATAAGCGAAATCTTTGTGCAAAGCGTAAGCGGCAGCCTCCACTGTACCGCCTATCGGCAGGATAATAGGATCGATGTAGTCTACCTCATGGCCGATTCTTTTCGTATAGACTCTGATAATCCCCAGCGTATTAAATACCGCCGCCTTGAAGTTGTTTAGCGTTTCATCCTCTAATATAGAGGTTGGGATTATCGTGAATTCTGGGTAAAGAGTTTTTATTTTTTCCAGGCCGATATCGCCGTTTTCATCCAAAAATTTATGCGCGACGATTATCGTTTTCTTATAGGCCAGGCGCGGATCTTCGACCTCACCGGGCGGTTGAGCGGTTAATATAATTCGCTTTTCCTCGAGTCTGTCGAATAATATTTTCAATTGTTTATCGAATTCCAAGACTGACACATCGGCTACGACCGCTACCAAATCGGCCTGGCGGGTCAGGCTGACAACGCAGGTTTCCAGCTGTTCCTCGGAAATCGGCGGAGTATCTATCAACTGAAACTGAACGGTTTCGAACTCCATCATGCCGGTGGTCGGTTTCAGGGTTGAATATGGATAATCGGCTATCACGGGGTTGGAGTTGGTCAGGCTGTCGATCAGGCTCGATTTACCGGAATTAGGCGGGCCGATCAATAATATTTGCGCCGCGCCCTCTTTTTCTATATGGGAAATCGAATCAGTTTGACGGGCGCCATGTTTCTTGCCGCCGCTATCGACCTGTTTTTTTAGTTTCGAAATTTTGGCCTTAAGATCGGCTTGAAGCTTGTCGGTGCCTTTATGTTTGGGCATTATGGCCAGAAGTTCTTTGGCCAGGCGCAATTTTTCCTGCGGATCGGTTTCCTTCTTAAACTCTTTTTCCAGCGCGTAATACTGCGGTGTTAAATTAGCGGGCATACTATCACCTCGCTAAAAATTAATGAAATAGCGAAATATTTTCAAGCAAATTCAAAAACTCGGCCGATAAAACCGGCTTATTTACCGAAGCAAATTACCAAAAACAGCGGTAAATCCCAAAATTTATAGGCATGAGCCCGGCTGACCGGACTCAGAATTTCCACGCCAAATTGCCTTATTCAGCAGGGCGCACATTAGTGGCTTCCGGGCCTTTTCGGCCCTGTCCAACTTCATACTCAACCTTCTGGCCTTCCTGTAAGGATCGAACTCCTTCAGCCGTTATGTTTGAGTAATGAACGAACAGGTCTTCGCCGCCTTCATCCGGGACGATAAAACCGAAACCTTTTTGCTCGTTAAACCACTTGACTGTGCCTGTACTCACGTATTTTCTCCTCAGGCCCACATTACGAGCCTACGAAATTTATCCCCTCGAATATTATTATCGGTTTGCTCCCGAGGGTTTAAGGGAATCAGCAACCTTAATATTCATTAAACAACATTAGCCGGAGATAGTCAACAAAGCTTTTCTGTACAGCTAAAAATAATTTCATGAAAACATTCATGAAACCAATATAACGCGTTGTTTACCTATGGGTTATACTGTTGAGGCCAGATTGTATATTTTCTCATTTTAACAAAATCATGCGTTTTGTCCGCGTAAAATCTCCTGCCCGCAACTGATAAAAATATATGCCACCGGCCAAATTCATATCCTCGAATTCAACCCGGTGTGTCCCTTTGGCCATTTGATTTTCTATCAAGACGGTCACTTCGCGACCCAGCAGATCGAAAACCTTCAAGGTAACAAATGATGCCTCCGGTAACATGAATGTAATGGTAGTCGATGCGTTGAACGGGTTGGG
>CAZFSN010000241.1:0-4443 GCA_964521815.1 uncultured Ignavibacteria bacterium
ACTTGAATAAAAGATGGATCGCCGTCCTCTGTTTATTGTATAGAAACGAACTGATAATTCAGTTGGAAAATCATAATTAAATTTTTTATGAGCTTCTTCAATCCTTTTTAGCCTGTTTTTGTTGACCATTTGGGCAAAATCCGGTGTAAAAATAAGATTGGTTAGATTTTCGCTCAGAAATCTAAATCTTCTGGAAAAATCATTAATATCAATCTCATTTATTCTCTCCACTCTCTCTGGAAAAAATGCAAATCCTGATTTGAAAAGGGTATCCATGAAATACCCGTTCATGAGACTGATTCCAGGATATAACTCCATTATATCCTCAAAATAGTCAGTAAAATCATAAAAACCCCAGTGTCCATCGGAAAACCAAATATCCCTTTTAATCTGATCAATTATATTCTTCTTTTTTGGTTCTAAAAAAATAATCCGGCTTTTTAGATTATCAGCTATTTTCTGAACAATAGATTTCTCAACTTTATCTGAAAAAAAATGAAATAGATGAAATTTTTCCTTGGACATATGCTTTGAAGCAACAGCAGAAAGAAGCCTGGAATCTAATCCACCGGTGAGAAGTACACCCAATTTATCAGAATCTGTTGTTAATGGTATTACTGCTTGCTCAATTTTTTCTTTTGCTGATTCTAATAATTCATTCTTCTCTAATTTTGAAAAATCTGGCCTTAGAGGAAATTCCCAATATTGTTTAATTTGAACACTTTTTTTTATTATGCAGATAGCAGCAATAGGTAGTAAATAGACATTTTTGAAAGGGGTATCCTGGTTATAAACCGAGTGATAATTATGAATGTCGCAAATACCTGCTAAATTCACCTCAGCCTTATTAGGCAGAATTTCCAGGATTGGCTTTACACTCGATCCGAAAATGAACTTCTCCCGATCCTGATAATAATAGATGTAACCATACCCATATCTATCAGTACCAATGTAAATATTATCTTTTATTTTATCATAGATAACGAAAGAGAAAATACCCTGTATATTTTTTACGAAACCTAATTCATACTTTAAATAAGCAAGAGCAATAAGGTCAGCCGGATTGTTTTCTGATAAATCCAACTCTGCTTTATATTGATCAGAATTTGTTAAATAACCATGAAAAATTACCAGAGTATCCCTGTGTTCATTTGAATAGTGCACCCGGTTAACATGGTTACAAATATTATATCCGACAGCAAAGTCAAATTTATTGCTGAACTTTTCTGTTCTATTCAACTCCCCGAATCTAAATGACTGAAGCATTGAGTCTATATTGCTTCCAAGAAGTTGAGAAGATACTTTATTAAAATATTTTATCCCAGCTATTCCAGACATTTTCTATAGTGAATATTTTACTCAATGGCAATTAATACTTAAAGGTTCATATAGATGTTAGAGAGTTTTTCTCTAGATGTTTCCCAGCTAAAACCTATTAAAACAGTTTCTCGGGCTTGTTTTCGAATCTCCTGAAAAGAATTAAAATTTTCAACGATTGTTGTCATGGCAGATAGGAAATCCAGCTCATCTTCATGTTTAAAGACCAAACCATTCTGTTCGTGCCTTACAACCTCAGTCATACCGCCTACATTGCTAACCAGAACGAGTTTTTCCATAGCCATGGCCTCAAGAAGTTTCATGGGTAACAAGGTTTCAGTCGCAAGATTGGATGGGCGGGGAATAACAAAAACATCCGAGGTCTGATAATATAAGGGTATTTTCTGATAATCGACCAATCCCAGATAGACCAGAAAATCATTGTTTTCTGAAAAATCTTTTACCAGAGTGGTAGATGGACCGCGCCCAACAATCAAAATTTTAATTTTCTTCTTTAGAATCTCCGGGAGTTTGGACAAAGAATCTATGAAAAATTTGATACCATTATTATGATCGAGAAATCCAAAATATGAAAATATGATTTTGTTTTCGGTCTTTAACTCTGCCTTTAACCTATTTATTTCATCACTGGAAATCCCTGGTTTAAAGAAATCCACATCCACACCATTGTAAACCACAGCCAATCTTTCACCCGGAATTTTTAATTCCTTTTCCAGCCGGGATTTCATGCTGTTGGTCTGTACCACGACCCTGGTCGCTTTCCTGATTATTTCACTTTCCTCACGGGTGAGCCACCAGTTTCCTGTTTGATTATAAATTCTTTTGATCGGATTCCTGGACAACGGCAACGAATCCCGCATTAGACCATGACATTCATAGATTAAAGGAATGTCTTTATCGGAACTATATCGGGAAGCTGCCAGGGCAAACTCCATTGGGTTATGCCCATATATCAAATCAAAATGGTCTCCTCCTTCAAAAAATCTAAGCTCCTGTGCATTTCGATGCCAATTTTTCAATCTGATGGTATATTCAAAAATAAATCTGCTATCTCTGGCCGGATGAGTTAACCTGATCCTTCTGATATTTACATTATCGTAATGATCTTTCTGTTTGAGATCAGTTATATCTGCAGGAACATAGGGGCTACCCATATGTGGTACAACCATGGTATGTTGATTCCCGTCGTTTCGGAACAGGTTCATTAATCTGGTTGTGGTACCGCCAAATATCGGGATATAAGTATGGGTAAAATGAAGAATGTTCAAGTTAGATCATTTAGATTAAGTGAATATCCTGGTAGGGATCACCGTCAATAAAAATCCGACACCAGATCTCAAAGACGACCAGTATCCAGATAAATCCGGATAAATTTCTTTTACCTGGGGTGTGATCCTCCAATAAGTTTTTGACCGCATTATAATTAAAAATTTTTCTGGAAATTGCCCGTTCCCCCAGTAGAATCTCCCGAACATTTTCTTTAAGTTCACCGGCAAACCATTCGGAAAGCGGTACCGGAAAACCCATTTTCGGTCGGTGAATAACTTCGTGAGGGAGTATCTCTTCCAAAGCCTTTTTTAGAATATATTTACCCTGGCCATTATTTATTTTAAATCTGTCTCCAATTGTAAAAGCAAATTCAACCATTTCATGGTCCAGAAACGGTACCCTCAATTCAACCGCATTTGCCATGGTGGCACGATCGGCCTTAATTAGAAGATCATCTGGTAACCAGTATAATAAATCGATAATTAATTTACGATCCAGATATTCCAGACCAGAATAAGTCTTCAGAGTATTCTCAATAAAAAAATAGGAATCTTTATTTTTAATATTTCCCCAAAGTTCACCATTAAATAAATTCTTTTTTTGTTCAGTTGAAAAATAATTACCCATAGAAATAATTCTATCAAGTTCTATCGGATTTTTGATAAAGTTGAACTTTTCCAGGTATTGGGGGAATACATTCTCAAAAACCCGGGTCACAAAATTTCCCCTGGTAATTTCCGGGAGACGGCGTAGTATTTTTTTTCGGCGGTGCCTGTTGTAATCATAGTTATAAAGCCGGGCATAACCGGCAAATATTTCATCACTTCCTTCTCCCGACAAAGCTACCGTAATATATTTCTTGGCCAGTTTGGCTATAAAATATAATGGAATTACCGCAGAATCTGCTACGGGCTCATCCAGGTACCAGACCATTTTCGGGATTGCCTGAATAAATTCCTTGGCACTGACCAGCATGGTATGATGTTCCGAATGAAAAATTCCGGAGACTTTATTGGCGAACTCAAATTCCTGATATTTTTCATCAAAATCGAATCCCACGGAAAAGGTTTTAACCGGTTCTGACATCAATTGGGACATAATAGCCAACATCGCACTCGAATCAATTCCCCCACTCAAAAAAAGTCCAAGCGGGACATCACTTACTAACCTTCGCTCCACTGCCCTGGTCAATTTTTCCAGCAAGGTCTTTTTTATCTTATCTTCCGATTGATCGGATTTTGCAAAATCCCTCACTTTCCAATAGCGTTCAACTTTTATTTCCCCCTGATTGTATATCAGGAAATGACCGGGTGGAAGTTTATAAATTCCATCAAATGGTGTTCCCGGAGCAGGTGTAAACCGGTAAGTCAAATAATGATTTACATTTTCATAGGAAATTTTCGGTTTTACTAAACCCGATTCCAGTATGGTTTTTATCTCCGAAGCGAAGGTAAAGTTACCATTAGAGAATGAATAATATAATGGTTTTATTCCCAAACGATCCCGGACCAGAAAGGCAGTTTGTTTGCGTTTATCCCAAATACAAAAAGCAAACATTCCGATCAATTGATCGACACAATGGTATCCCAGGTCCTCATATAAATGTAAAATGACTTCAGTGTCTGTGTAGGTGGAAAAATGATGTCCTTTCTCGACTAAACCGGGCCTTATTTCGCGATAATTATACACCTCACCGTTAAAAATAATTACTTTAGTTTGGTCTTCATTAAAAATAGGCTGATGACCCGTATGTAAATCAATAATACTCAAGCGTCTGAAAGCTAAAGAAATATCCTCATCAAAATAATAACCATCATCATCCGGTCCACGGTGATG
>CAZFSN010000242.1:0-4338 GCA_964521815.1 uncultured Ignavibacteria bacterium
CCGCCATCGGGACGACCGCATTATCCGGTCACGAAAACGGTCGATGTGGTCGATACGCTTCACGGCGTACCGGTAGCCGACCCCTATCGCTGGCTGGAGAATACCGACAGCGCCGATGTGCAAGCCTGGATCGATCAGGAAAACGCGCTGACCCGATCGTATCTGGATAAAATTCCGGCTCGCGAGAAAATTAAAAATCGGTTGGAAATACTGTGGGACTATCCTACCCAGTCGCTTATAACCAAATGCAAAAACCGCTACTTCATAGAAAAAAACACCGGGTTACAGGACCAGAATATACTTTACACCCTGGATAAGCCCGATGGTGAATGCAAAGTGGTTATCGATCCCAACGCCTGGAGCGCGGAAGGCACCTGTGCCATGAATTACTGGGTCGCCTCTGATGACGGCAATTTTATCGCCTATGGCAAATCGTGCGGCGGCGCCGAACGCGGCGTGATGCATATATTCGATGTGGTCAATAACCGCGAGCTGCCCGACACAATCCCCGATTGCCGCTACCCCAGTATCTGCTGGCTTACGGACGATTCCGGCTTTTTCTACAACCGTCACCCGGCCAAAGGTTCCGTCCCCGCCGGCGATGAAAGCTATTATGATAAAATCTATTTTCACAAACTCGGCGAACACTACACACAGGACAAACTCTATTATGATAGAACCGATATAAAGGAACTGGGCTTTGGCTGTGATCTTTCTAAAAACGACCGGTATCTGATTATCTATGATTTCCTCGGCTCATCTCGATCTAACGAATTGCGCTTCATCGACTTGGAAAAGGGCTATGCTTTAAAAGATATTGTTACAGGCTTCAAGGCCTACTATGAGGGTACCCCGCTTGAGGATGTTTTATATATCCGGACCAACGAGGATGCCCCCAATTACAAGATCATGGCTATCGACTTGAAAAATCCGCAGCGTAAAAACTGGCAAGAAATCGTTCCTGAAAGCAATGATTTCCTCGAGGAGTTTAAGATTATAGATAGAAAGCTGGTTTTGCACTACCTTCACAATGCCTATTCGCAAGTTATGTTATATGATCTTAACGGTCGGCAGCTTCGGCAAATCCAATTGCCCACGATGGGTTCGATCAGTGGCATCTCCGGTCGCTGGGATGATAAGGAGATGTATCTCAGCTTTACGTCGTTTACATTCCCAACCACGCATTATCGCTATAATATCGATAACAATAAATTAAGCGAATACTACCGTTTCCCGGTTAAGGTTGACACCAAGGGGTATTTAACCGAGCAATACTGGTACGAATCGAAGGACGGCACGAAAATATCGATGTTTGTCGTCCATAAAGAGGGCATCAAGTTTGATGGCAACAACCCCACCTACTTAACCGGCTATGGCGGATTCACCTCCAACCAGGTGCCCTATTTTTCCTCCAGCCGATTTATCTGGCTGGAAAACGGCGGCGTGTACGCGCTTCCAAACTTAAGAGGCGGAGCCGAATACGGCGAACAATGGCATCGCGGCGGTATGCTGGAAAATAAGCAAAACACTTTCGATGATTTCATAGCGGCCGCCGAATGGCTTATAAAAAAGCATTATACCAGCCCGGAAAAACTGGTTATCGAGGGCGGCTCAAATGGCGGGTTGTTAGTCGGCGCAGTTGCAGTCCAGAGACCGGAGTTGTTTAAAGCGGTTGCTTGCGCAGTGCCGCTTCTGGATATGCTTCGTTATCAGGATTTTTTAATGGCTCGCTACTGGGTTTCGGAATATGGCAGCTCCGAGGACCCGGATCAGTTTCAATACCTTTACAAATATTCACCTTATCATAATGTGAAAAAGGGCGTGGCTTATCCGGCGATGCTTTTTACCGCCAGTGAAACCGATAATCGGGTGCATCCCATGCATGCTATGAAGATGGCCGCCGCTTTGCAAAACGCCACCTCCAGCGATGCCCCAATACTGCTTTTGATAGATCGCAAAATCGGTCACGGCTGGGGCGAGCCCACCGGTCTCAGAATCGCCAATTATGCCGATGAGTTCGCGTTTTTATTCTGGCAGGTGGGCATGAAGGTGACGGTGGAGTAAGAGGAAGACAATTTTCTGAATCGCGGAGGCACGGCATGCCGTGCCTAAACGTATTCAAATCTGTTGTCGGGTGGCTCACAGAGTCGTATGACCGCACCCGACGATTTTTATTGCTTTCCACAGCATAATAGCTTTCGGGTCAGGGGACCCGACAGCACGATAACGGTGTAAATCAGGGGACCCGATAGCACGATAATGTTCGGTCAGGTCGACCATAGGGGAGACCTGACCGGGATGTCACGAACTTTGGGCTACGATATGATGGAAAATATAATTTCATCCCCTACTTATACATCGAATTAATTTCCAGGAAATTTTTAATCTTCAGAGTCCCCGGCGGCAAGGTACCGGGCCGGCCGGAATTGGGGGTGTCCAGCAAAACTGTCGCCGCTTGAGGAAATTGATGCCACAGCGCCTCCAGTTCGCCCGGTTCGTTATCGATAATCAGTAACGGTTCGCCCAAAGATTTAATTTTTTCTGCGGCGACTATTTTCGATTCGACACTGGAAATAGACAGATTGGTTTTCAGAAATATCGATGCCGGCGAATGATCGCCCAGGAAACTATGACTTTTTAGCCAGGCCCGGGTGCCATCGCCCATATTCTGTTCATCCCGCCCCGACAGGTAGACCGCGTTCACACCGAGACCCAGAGCAATACCGATAAATTCTCGCGCGCCGGGGATCGGTTCATCCAGATGAAGGAAATTGTTGGAGAAGAAATTCTTCTCCCAGAATTCCATCACCGATGATAGCGTTTCACCTTCCCGAAAGCCCATTTGAAGCAAGTTCTTCCGGGGATAGTAATCATACCCGTAAGGATCATAATTGGTCAGGTTGGTCTTAACATCTTCCGGTAGATCGAATGTCTCGGCGGCCCGAAGAAAAATTTCATAAGTTCTCAGGTAGTGTTGAGAGATAGTCCCATCAATATCGATCACCATAATAGGCTTATTTATCGATGACTTGGCTTTTTCGATTTTATCAATTATTGTTAGCCAAAAACCGGGTACAGTGATATTTGTGATTCGATTATTATTCAAAACGCCGCCTTCCTGTAAATTGCAATATACAAAATTAAGTCGATGACGACAAAATTTATATTATTTTTTTAATTTTATTGACTTAACCTGATTATGCTGATATTCTAAGCAAGCGGAAATTGGAGGATGAAAGCGGCAGTGGCGAAGCTAGAGCAACCCTGGACCATCTGGATTACCGGCCTATCGGGAGCGGGCAAGACCACTATCTCCAAGAAATTAGTTAAGATTTTAAAAAAACGTGATATACTTCACGAATATCTTCGGTTGGATGATATCCGCCAATTTTTAACGCCTAATCCCACATTCTCCAAACAGGAAAAAGAACTAATGTACAGGACCACCATATTCCTTTCCCAGGTGCTTAATGGTCATGGGATTAATGCCATAATCGATTCGGTTGATGGTCGCGGCGAGGGGCGTAATTTGGGCAAGGAAGTGTTATCGAATTTCAAGATAATATGGATAGACTGTCCTATCGACATTTGTATCGAGCGCGAGCAACATCGCACCGATAAAGCGGAAATTGTCGATCTTTACCAGCGCGCGCTTCAGGGCGAGCTAAAACTTCCGGGTATAGGCTACGACTATTTTCTGGAAAAAGAACCGCTAATCAAAATCGACACTACCAAGGTTAGCGCCGATGAAGCCGCCATGATTATCGCGGATAATTTGGTCGACTATTAACAATAATAGTAGTGACTGACCATTTATATAAAATGTACTTATAGATATTATAGAAAAAATGCAAAAAAACTATTGGAAATCCGTTTCTGATATATTATTATTATTCTGAGTATATGTAGGGACTTCCGTATTTTGCGCAGGAAGCGGATTTAGATATGGATTTTGGGATTTTTTATTTCGTCGTGTCATCAAAGGATTTTAATGGAAATCTAACATCCAGATATCATCAAGCTAAATTTCGGATATGTTATTTGGCTCTGAATATGGCGTACAGGATTTTAAAATAAAGATGGGATTAACAAAACTAAAGTTTTAAAAAAGGAAATAATTAGGGATACCTGGCTAAAGCAAATTTAAGCAAGTAGACACTGATCGCTAAATAACAAGTAAAACATTAATTAACAAAAGCGGAAATCAGGGTAAGTTTAGCGGTTGTCGCTCCGCTGGAAACATCAGAAGATGTTTCGAACAAGAAGAATTTGGCAAGGCGTTTGCTTTGCCTGACTAGAACTTTTTTTAATGAAAGGAACTAGAATGAAAACACCAAT
>CAZFSN010000243.1:0-4321 GCA_964521815.1 uncultured Ignavibacteria bacterium
AATCCCGATTTTCTATGCAAATATAACACTCCCGGTAATATCGAGGAGGTTTGTAAACACGATGATTATATATATATCGCGGATAACAGTTCGCTGATTATTCTTCATTTCAGCCCGACCGGCATCGAACAAGTCGCCGAAATTCCGAAACAATTCTCCATCTCCCCCAACTACCCCAACCCCTTCAATGCCGCCACTACCGTCCGATATGATCTTCCCAATGAATCGGAGGTGACTCTTGACATATTTGATATCCTCGGCCGTAAAGTACAGACGCTTTACAACGGCTATGAACCCGCCGGTTCGCATTCGATTGTGTGGAATGCCGATGGATTCTCATCGGGGATGTATTTTTATAAGATAACCGCCGGGGAATTTAATGGATCAGGCAAAATGATGTTGATAAAATAGGGGTTAATATGAAAAGAATATTATTAGCTTTGATAATTCTCTTTATAATCATAACATCCAATCCATTGACCGCGCAGGTAGTTGAATATGTTAATTCTATTCTGTGGTCAGATATTTACACAATAAATATCGCGAACGATTACGCCTATTGCGGATTTTCAAACGGTGTGGTTATACTGGACACATCGGATCCATCAAACATCTTACAAGTTAGCCAGGTATATTTGGGTAGTGAGGTTTTGGACCTTGATATTAACGGTGATTATTTGTACGCAGTAACTTTCAATCATGGTTTAAGAGTAATTGATATATCTAATCCTTACTTACCTGTAGAAGTATCGCATTTTAATATCGAACAACCGATAGCTATAGAAATATACGGACAAATCGCTTTTATAATCGCTAATACATTGCCGTATTGGGGCGGTAGCTACACTTTCAATTCTATCGATATCGCCGATCCTTTTAATCCTCGATATATAGATGGAATAACGATCAATTCTTGTTTTAGGTCGTTAACCGTTAAAGACAATCGTATGTATATCGCCGAAAATTTTGATTTGGGTGGTAATAGCGGCGGTATCAGGATCATCAGTGTTTATTATTCTGGATACTTTTATAACCTAGGACGTTATGAAACAACTCGCTACACTCAGAAAATAGTTTCCAATGAAGAATATCTTTATTTATTGGATAATGCTTTAGGGTTGCTTGTAATCGAGTCATTGACTCTGGGTTCTATGCATGTAGTGAATCATATAATTCCTTCCGGCGATACTCTATTTACTTTTACTCGTGATTTTTGCATTGATGATGATAAAGTATATTGTTTGAGACACGGCAACGCTCCTAATGACTGTTGGCTGGAAATTTATAATATTGAGGACAGTCCCGAAGTGGAATTTATGAGCTATTTTTCCCTGGGAAGGGGCGTTTATGATGTTATAGCCAATGACGGATATGCTTATTTTTATAACTATTATGAACCTGAAATAAATATTGAGATTGTCGATGCGACAAATGCTTATCAGCCGGTTTTAGTTAATGATTATTTCGCGAACAGCAGAATTAAGGATATCGATCTCAACGGCGAAATTCTTTTCGCGGCTTTTGATACGCTTGGTTTTACCGCGATAGATTTTGCTGATCCGGCCAACCCCCTACAGCTATGGTCCGGCGGATTTTTAGTCGGCCTGGACAAAATCAGTTCAGAAAATAATATCGCAATAGTAAATGACGAAGGCGCTCACAACTCGAATTTAATAATTTTTGATATCTCTAATATAAATGAACCAGAAAGTATCTCCACTTACCATGCATCAGTCAAGCCGTTAGATATTGAAATCATTGATAATTATATATATCTAAACGGTAATAATGGAATGATCGAGATTGTAGATATTAGTAATCCTGAACAACCGATATTTTATAGCTACATAGATTTTATTTCCGGCGCGAATGATATTCTAGTACAAGACAACCGCGCATATATCTCGTGCGGCAATGATGGCATGAAAATAATAAACATAGACGACCCGGCGAACCCGACCCTTGCCGGCGTGTTCAATGGATATATTGCGGATATCAAGTCGATCGGTATCAAAGATACAATAGCTTATCTGGCAAATGATAATGAGAGCATTTTTATCGTAAATATTGCCGATCTTCAGAATATTAATGTTTTAAATGAAGTGCCTTCAGATCATTCTATCGCGTCTCTGGCAGTTATTGATAATTATCTTGGATGTTGCGAGGGGTCTTATGGATTATATTTATATAGTTTGGAGGATCCGGCTAATCCGGTTTTACAGGAACAATATAATACTCCCGGTTCTGTTTTTGAAATAATAGAAAAAGACGAGTATTTTATACTGAACGATCGTGTATCAATAATTATATTGCAATTAAATCCAACCGGCATCGAAGAATTAGGAAAAATTCCGACTAATTATTCACTATCTTCCAACTACCCCAACCCCTTTAATGCGTCCACCACAATACGATACAATCTTCCCAATGAGTCGGCGGTAACTCTTGACATATTTGATATCCTCGGCCGTAAGGTGCAGACGTTGTACGATGGTTTTCAGACAGCCGGTTCGCATTCGTTGATCTGGAACGCCGATAGTTTTTCATCGGGGACTTATTTTTACGGGATAAAGGCCGGGGAATTTAATAAAACTGATAAGATGACCTTAATTAAATAAGGAGGTTTTCCATGAATTCAGCTTCAATTTATAAGATTTGCCTAATGATATTCCTTTTATTCGTAGCGTCCATATACGCGCAGGCGCCGGATACCGTATGGACTAAGGTCTATGGCGGGGACCATCACGAATTAGGCGAATGCATCCGGAGTACGGCTGATGGAGATTATATCATCGCCGGCAGTAATCATACGAATTCATTCGGCAGCTATGATGTTTACCTGATGAAAATCGGTCAAGCGGGCGATACGCTCTGGACTCAGCACTACGGCACTATCGATACCGAGATGGGAGCCGGGGTCGAAGAAACACCCGATGGCAGTTTTATCGCTGTCGGCAATTACGATGCTTACAGTCCCAATTCCCCAAGGGATATATATCTAATTAAAACTGATCCTGAAGGTAATCAACTCCAAAGCGAATTACTAGGAGGTTCGGGCGACGATTTTGCCTCGCAAATTAAGAAATTACCAAATGGGAATTATATTATCATCGGTTCCTATGAATCTTCCGGGTCAGGAAATTGGGATATATGGCTTCTATACCTAAATTCAGCCGGCGATACGCTCTGGACAAAGACTATAGGTGATCAGAATTGTCAATGGGGTTTCAGTATCGATAACACATCAGAGGGCGATTTTATAATCGGCGGCAGTTATAACGCCATGAGTGTTAATGGCGAAGATTTCTATATCGTTAAGGTCGATGGCTCGGGCGATACCATATGGACTAAAACCTATCCTTCATCCGGTACCGATAGAATCTGCGATATCCAGGCGACTCCCGATGGCGGTTGTGTAGCCGTTGGTTTCCTGGGATCTCGGTCTCGTCCCCTGTGGAGTATCTTCGTCTTAAGAACAGATTCAAATGGCGACACTCTGTGGACCAGACGGTATGGAGGTGAAATCGAATCACGGGCGGCCTCAGTGATTATAAATAACGAAAGTAATTATGTTATTGCGGGCTATAAAGAATATGCTGATCCCGATCTAATAAATGCTTACATATTATGCTTAAATCCTGATGGTGATTCTCTATGGTCAAAATCGCTGGCCAGAGGATTGTGGACTGAAGCCAATTCTTTAATTCAAACAAGCGATGGCGGCTATATTCTGACCGGTCAGACAAAGAATTACTACGAGGAAGATTGGGAACTCGATTTATATATCGCTAGGTTGACGCCGGAAATTACCGCTATCAATTCCGGCATTAGGCCGCAGGTTGTTCAACTCGTTTATAACTACCCAAATCCCTTCAATACCAGCACCTCTATTCAATATAATCTTCCCCATGCGTCCGCAGTGACTCTCGATATTTACAACATACTTGGGCGCAAGGTGCGGACATTTTACAACGGCTATCAACCGGCCGGTTCACATTCGGTAATCTGGGATGCTGATGATTTGTCTTCCGGTGTATACTTTTATAGATTGACGGCCGGTGAAAACATCATGACCAAAAGGATGACATTAATTAAGTAGGAGTATTTTTCAACCGGAACCATCTGATTTTTATCGGCGATATGAAAGTTTTTGCTTGCCAATTACCCAAAAATTATCTATCTATTACTTGAAAGCCATAATATCTTGGCAAAATAAAACAACAAATTATTAATAATGGCATAGGACGGGAGGTATTAAAATGAAATTCTTCTCAAAAACAGAGCCATTTTTATTAATCGCGGTACTGTTAATCATAACAAA
>CAZFSN010000244.1:0-4278 GCA_964521815.1 uncultured Ignavibacteria bacterium
CAGGGTGAATGCCAATTGCAATGTATAATAAATCAATAACCAATATTTGATTCATTGCGAATATGATGCAACATCATAATTGCTCGATATTTTGAATAATGAATAAATCATGTCGATATTATAACTGATATTTAATATGCGGTTTAATAAAATCGACTTGTAAAACTTGTCGAATTAGTGCTGCTGAATCGAAAATCGATCAGCCGATACAATCAATCGGGGGTTCATATGGAAAAATTACAGGAAGTTGGCGCCATTCAGTTAGTTGGCAAGAAATATATCGATGCTGTCGCGGCTTACATGAGTAAAAATATAGGCAAAGACGAATTGACCGATATTCAGGATGAGTTCGAAAAAGTTTTGGTTGATTCCGATAGAATAAAATTGATGGAAAAACTTTCCAGAGTCACTA
Source organism: uncultured Ignavibacteria bacterium (assembly GCA_964521815.1). Classification (GTDB taxonomy): domain Bacteria; phylum Zixibacteria; class MSB-5A5; order UBA10806; family 4484-95; genus JAAEQD01. The sequence goes on from CAZFSN010000244.1 coordinate 413, forward strand.
AGAATATCCAGGAAGAGCGTAACGCTCTGGAGTTATTGTCAGAAAAAATCAAAGACCACAATTTACTTAAAGCTATTACGAATATAGAGAAATCTCTTGAAGCTTTAGGTGAGATTAACGAATTGTACTATGTAAGTTGAAGCAATCGGACTCTTAAGAATAACATCGATTTTTGCTGAAAGACCTCGTTTCAAATTAATCGGCGGCGCGGCCGCATCGGGTACAGCTTATCACACCGAAAATAATCAAACCTATCCCTAAAAGGGCCGGTACGCCAATAAGTTCGCCAAACAGGAAATAACCCAAAATCAACGCGTATATTGTCCCCAGGTAATTATAGTTACTTATATTCGCGGCTTTTTCTATCTGATAAGCCCTGGTCATATATATCTGAGCGGCAGTTGTCGCCAGGCCGATCAAGATCAGAATCAGCCATTCAAACGGATCGGGAGTAACCCAGTTGAAAAGAGTATAAAGCCCCACTGTCGGTACGGTCACCAGCGGGAAATAGAATACCACCACCAGATGATGGTCATAATCTTTCAGCTTTCTGATGAAGTTGTAGGCCAGGCCGGCAAAAAACGCCGCGGCTATACCGATAACAAGGCCAAATACTGATATTCTCATATCAAAACCTTTGATCATCATCACGCCGATAAATGAGATCGCAAAGAACAGCCATTGCACGGGGCGGGCCGGCTCTTTGAGCATGACACCGGCAATCAGGATCGTGAATATCGGCGATAGATATTGAATCGTAACGGCGCTGGCCAATGGCATATGCTGTAATGTGTAAAAGTACATTATCAAAGCGATTGTGCCGGCGATGCCGCGATATATCAAAAGCGGCTTGTTGTTGCCCCAGGGGTTCAAGCCTTTTCTTTTTATCAGCGCATAAGCTACGACCAGCGATACCAGCGCTCGGAAAAAAACGATTTCATAGGCGGGTATACGCCGGATATATTTCACACCGACATTCATCAAGGCGAAAAATATGGTTGATAAAATAATATACTTTGCGCCCAGCGAGAAATTCATCGATTTCAGAATATCAATCCCGCGCTTCTTCCTTATCGTGACCACAATCATATAATACCTGGAAACTCTTAATGATTCAAGTCAAGAAATAATATTTTGGAATTCCTTGTGTCACCGGGTCGCCTGACTCTATGACTATTCTATATGCCCGATAAAAGCCATCGGGTAAAGCCACCCGACAGCACCGGGATGTGAAAATAACCGGGTTCTTTCTTCTGAGTATGAAGTTCCCGCTTTGTAATCATGACCTTCTTCGTAGACAGTGTTCCTAAGGAGAAACTCAGAAACGAAGAAAAAAACTTGTAATATTCTCGTAAGTTAGATATTTTAATTACGAAGGTTATTAGCTCAGTCGGTTAGAATTATGGTTATTAAGAAATCAAACATGATATTTCCATTAATTTTATCGGTATCGATGATATGCTTGATAATAGCATGCGGCAAAGATAACGAGCCCTCAAATCCGAATGATCAGCAAACCGATACGCTAATAGTGATAGATATAAATGGTAACTCATATCAAGCAGTACAGATCGGCAATCAACGGTGGATGGCGGAAAACTTGAAAACCACCCATTTTCGGGATGGTACTCCTATAGCCCTTGTAACTTCAAATGTTGTCTGGGAAAGCTTATCCACAGATGGCTACAGTTATTATAATAACAGCCAGATTAATAAAATTACCTACGGCAATTTATACAAATGGGAGGCGATCACCAGCGGCCATAACCTGGCGCCATCAGGCTGGCATGTACCATCCGACAGTGAATTCCAGGTTCTCGTAAATTACTTAGGCGGTGATTCATTAGCCGGCGGTAAGATGAAAACGACCGGCACCGTCTGCTGGCTCGATCCCAATGACGGCGCTACCAATGAAAGCGGCTTTTCAGCCCTTCCCGGAGGGCTTCGCGACTATACCGGCCATTGCACCAATATCGCTTATCACGCTTATTTCTGGACTACTACCTCTACCGACAGCGTTAATGCTTTGTACCGAAGCTTGAATTACTATGATGCCGAAGTCAGTCGCGACAGCTACGACAAAGGCGCGGGTATGTCTGTTCGGTGTGTGAGGGATTAGCCGGTTTGATAGTATCTCGTATCTAAGCGCTGCTTAGATACGGCGGTTGCTAAGTAGCGCTTAGCAACCAGAGGGATGTATCCTCTTTAGAGCTTGAGGCCGTGCCAGGAACTATAAGTCCGTTATTTTGGTTGTTCTTAACGTTATCTTTAAAAAGGAGAAACGAATTATGGTAAAGAACATTGGCTCAGTTGACCGTATTATCCGATTGATAATAGGTCTATTTGTTTTATCGCTGATCTTTTGGGGTCCCAAGTCGCTGTGGGGACTTCTGGGGATTATCCCGTTGGGAACCGCGCTTTTCGGCTATTGTATGCCTTATACCTGGCTGGGGATTTCCACCTGCAAGCGTAAAACGGAAAAACCGGCTTAGTACGATTTTTCTCTGATTACGAAGCTACTGCTTTTACCCTCGTATCTAAGCGCTGCTTGGATACGGAGGTTGCTAAGTGGCGCTTAGCAACCAGAACAAACATATATTGTGTATGATGTACAAAATTTTACACCATCGCCTTAAGCAAAACCGCCGCCGATTGCTTGCCTTTTTCGCCCACTTCGAGCATCGGGCCAACGCATGATGGGCAGCCTGATTCGCAGGGGCAGTTGGCCAGGTAAGCCGAGGCGGCTTTGATTATCTCATCGAACATTAAGTATATCTTGCGCGAAAAACCGACGCCGCCTGGGTAGCTGTCATAGATATAGATAGTCGGCAACTCCTGATAAGGCGATTTCACCATCGATACCGACCGGATATCCGAGGGATCGGACATTATCCACAGCGGGACAATCTGCCGCAGAAGATGCGCGCAGCCGCGCAAGCCGCCGCCCATTTGGTCTTTGGTGAGGTTCAGGCTCTCAGTCAGCTTATCGGGGAAGCTTACCCAGAACGAGGTAGTATGCATAGTCTGTTCGGGTAGGTTTACTCTCCCCCAACCAACATTTTCATGCGTGTTGAATCGGATTTTTTTGTAATTGACCACTACCCGTGTGACTGAGACATCCCCGAAACCGCGGACTGTCTTGTCCTCTTGTTCGCCATCCTTAAGCAGAACCTTGATCGACACTTTCGATTCAGAATCGGTGAAATATTCCACCTCGACCGGGACAGCATAAGCCCGCTTGCCCTCCCAATCGAGTTCGCGTATCTGGTACTGGGCGGTCTGGTGAAGGTAGATCGCTTCGGGATGGATAAGCTCCGGCGCGGCGAACTGATCGATTTCGCCGATGATGCGGCCGTTATCGCTTTCATCCATGATTACGAAATTTTCCGGCGCGGCCGACCGCAAGGAGATATCGGTGGCCGGGTAGGTTTCGGATGTGTAATGATAGCTGTCGCCGGAACGATGCACCAGCCTTTCGGTCGCCAGATGATCCATAATCTGGGCTACCGGCGCCGTGCCGAATTTCTCATCGGCTTTGATCGGTAATTCAAAGGCGGCACATTTGAGATGCGACACCAGCAAGATCAGATTATCGGGATCGACTATGCCCGACTCAGGCGATTTACCGAAAAAATATTCAGGATGATTCATCAGAAACTGATCCAACGGCGCGGAGGAAGCGACCAGTATAGCTAATGAAACATCGTTTTGACGGCCGGCCCGGCCGGCTTGCTGCCAGGTCGAGGCGATCGCGCCGGGATAACCGGCCATAATTGAAACATCCAACCCGCCGATATCGATACCGAGTTCGAGCGCGTTGGTCGAGATCACGCCCTTGATCGTGCCGTTGCGGAGGCCGCGTTCAA
>CAZFSN010000245.1:0-4213 GCA_964521815.1 uncultured Ignavibacteria bacterium
ACTATTACATTATTCTGTATTTTAGGGTTTGAATCAAAGCAATATATTCCGCCTCCTCGCCCCGGCCCCCCCGACCAATCTCCTATAGTCCAGGTAGTGTTGTTCATAATGATATTAAAACTGATGATAGCGCTGGATTGGTCACAATAAATCCCGCCACCCAGCCCGAGGAAATAAAATCCTGACGCATAATTATTTTTTATAATATTCTGGTGAATCGTTGGATTTGAGTTGTGTATGTAAATTCCCCCGCCATAACTTGTAGTCCCATTCTGAATTGTGAACCCGATGATAATGGCAGTGCTATCTTCTCCGTGCAAGAAAGATACAACTGGGCCGGCATTTCCCCCATCAATAATCGTCTGTGATATATAATTTCTATCTCCTGTAGTTAGATACCATGATCCCAAAGTTATATTTCGGCTTAGAAAGTCAACATTCCCGATGTAAGTACCCGGATCTACTAATACAGTATCACCGTTTCTTCCGGCGACTATGCCGGCCTGAATCGTAGAGTAATCTTCGGGTATATAAATAGTCCTTGCCAAAACCAGCGAACAAAAAATAGCCACTATGGCCATTGCAAAAATTATTAGAGAGCGCATAACCAGCCCCTTGCTTATAGTTTTTACGTCAGATCAAAGATGTCGGATTTAGATATTATTTAAGAGTAATATAGACGGAGTTTTCAGATTGTCAAGATTTATTTCATCAATATCATCTTCTTCGTTTCGATAAAATCACCGGCCTGCAGTTTATAAAAATACATGCCCGAGGCGAAATCATCTGCATGCCAGATTGCCTGATGGTAGCCCGCCGGTTGCTGTTTATCAATAAGCGTAGTTACCTTGCGGCCGAGGATATCGTAGATTTCGATTGTAACCTGCGATTGCTTCGGTAGTTCGTACTTAATCACAGTTGATGCGTTAAAAGGGTTGGGGTAGTTTTGGAATAAAGAGATGTTTTCAGGGGCTAATATATTTAGCTCATCTATTGCAGTCTGAGTTCCTGAATTGCATCCATATACTCCAATATCCGCCCTTTGTTCGCCAAGACCCCATTGGCAATTAAGAAACAAATCTAAGCTGTCAGGGTGACCCATATCGATACAGGGCGAATCATACGGATTGTCGCATTCGATTGCCATGAGATGGAAATCGCCGTTGTAGGGATCGCGGAAGAGGGGGTCTAAGTCGATGTTGCCTTCACCCGGCCATTCTCCCATCACATCACAGTAACTAACAATTGGCTCATTTCCGGCAAATCCTATTTCGAAATTCCCGCTGCTTGATTCATTAAGCCATAATATTGAATTCGTGATGTTAAGGAACGAATTAGAGGCAAAAATACCGCCTCCCTGATTCGCCATATTTCGATAAAAAACGCAATTGGAAATTAGCGGATAAGAATTCTCTATGCATGCAAAACCACCCCCGCCCGAATTAAATTCCCGGTTTTCCGTAAATAGACAATAAGCAATATTCGGTGAACTATTTCTGCAGCAAATTCCATTACCGTATTCCGTACAAGCGTTATACGATATTGTACAGTCGTGGATATCAGCATCACTAGAACTATCGCAAAAAATTCCTGCGCCGCTTGAAGCCATCCAGCAATTAGTAATAGTATTGTAAGATATTTCCGGAGAACTTCCTTTAAGGTAAATTGCACCCCCCTCATCAAAACAATGGTTTTCATTGAACTCGCAATTGTAGATTAATGGAGAACCGCCTGCTTGACAGACAATGGCGCCGCCTCGAACAGCACTGTTCCAGATAAATTGACACTTTCTTATTACTGCCGAATTAGCATTACATAGTATTGCGCCGCCTGTTTCAAATGAAGTGTTGCTTTCAAAAATGCAGTTTTCTATTGTTGCATTACTATTTGTCGACAGATATATCGCGCCGCCATAGCTATAAGAAACCATATAATTAAAAGTACAATTTCTAATAATGGGACTACTATTATGGTAACAGTAGACCCCAGCACCGGGGGTTTGAGACGTTCCATTATATACCGTAAATCCATCAACAACAGTTAAATGATCAATGGTTGATAGAAAAATAAAGCATCGATTTTCCGGTCCGCCCGGCGAAATAGTGCAGGCTGATGCGCCGTTTTCAGACATTAAGATTATAGCATGTCCTCCAATTGTGATATTGTAGTTGCCGGTTCCGCCGTAAACGCCATCGGCTACCAGCACGGTATCGCCATCGGTGGAAGCATCGATACCCGCCAGGATAGTGGTGTAATCAGCGGGGATGTTGATAATGGTGGCCGAGGCGCTGGCAGTCAGTAAGATTACTAATATCAAAAATAACTGTTTCATCTTATTCTCCACCCGGTAGGACAAACATTCTTGTTTGTCCGGACAAGCTGGAAGGCTTGTCCTACTTCAATAACAGCATCTTCTTCGATTCGACATAATCTCCAGCTTGCAACTTATAAAAATACATGCCCGAGGCGAAATCATCGGCGTGCCAGATTGCCTGATGATAACCTGCCGGTTGCTGTTTGTCAATAAGCGTGCTCACTTTGCGGCCGAGGATATCGTAGATTTCGATGGTGACCTGCGATTGTTTCGGCAGGTCGTATTTGATTACGGTCAAGGCATTGAATGGGTTGGGGTAGTTTTGGGAAAGCGCTATATGTTTTGGTAGTTGCTTTATGAGATCATTTATATTTACCAACTGGTCAAAATATAGGGCTCCCATATCGGCACGGGTGCTATCAGGATCGAAAGGCGAGTTGGGATCGCCGGTATCGATGCAGGGGGATTCACATTGTAGACTGAAATCAAAATCAGGAGCATCTTTAAACAATGGATCTTCGTTGATATTTCCCTGGCCGTTTCGATCAACCAGACAATATGTTACAACAGGGTTGTAAAATAAGCCGCCGATATTGTTGTTATAAGCTTCATTTCCCCAGAAGATACAATTTTTTATTATTGGACCGGCATCATAGATATAAATTCCCCCGCCTTCACTGGAAGTGTTACCATATATTGTATTATTTATTATTTCTGCATTCCCTTGTTCCATGTAAATCCCACCTCCATTACCAGATGCACTATTGGAAATGATAATATTATAAGATATAATAGCACTCGAACTACTTAGCATTATTCCGCCTCCCCCATAATAAGAGGAGTTGTTTCTGATAATATTACCCTTAATTATCAGGTTGTCATTGCAGTCACCGGTTATTCCGCCGCCTCGCCCGGTGGGGACATCATTATTTGATATCAGATTGCCGACTATCTCGCCGCTCGAATTTCTAATGTGTATGCCACCTCCAGACAAATACGCGGTATTGCCTGTAATAATATTATTTCTAATTACAGGACTTGAATCTACACAATAAATACCGGCTCCCTCATCGGCATAATCTATGTTTGATATATAGTTGTCTGATATTATCGGAGAGGAATCTTCGATTTTGATCCCACAAATATAACTTCCGGTAACATTATAGATACTATTTGAATCAACCAGCGCCATTGAAATGAAACATAATATGCCCGCTTCACATGCATTAGGCTCAACATTCCTTATTATATTTTTCCTGATAGTTGGGCATGAAGGAAATTCAGGACTGGACGCTCCGCTTATAATCCCTAAGCCACCGTCATTGGTAATAGTAAAACCAATCAACATACATGATCTGTCAACTGCACCTATTTGAACGGCTGAAACATCATCGGCAATTATTCTTGTAGAACTTATATAATTCTCGTTTCCCGTAAATAAATACATTGACGCTAAAACCATACTCTTGTTGCAGAAGTTAATGCTTTCATAATATCCCCCCGGCTGTACCAGCACCGTGTCGCATTCCACTCCGGCATCGATGCCCGCCTGGATAGTGGTGTAGTCATCGGGGATGTTGATAATGGTGGCGGATGCTACATAGCAAAATATAACCGCCATAAACAAACTTGATAAAAATCTTATCCGTTTCATATAAGCCCCTTGATAAAATTAAGTCTCTTCAGTTTACACTTAAGCCGAAGAGTTAACAGAAAATCATTGTTATACTTAAATATCATATACCCGCTCATAATTGTCAAGCGAAATATCCATATTTACTATTTTTCTTTAAAAAATTCTTCGTTTTTGTCTTGACATTGCCAGCCAAAATTTCTATTTTCGTCGGGAACAAAATTAGCACTCGACGCGTTAGAGTGCTAACAAGGAAGTGTAAGTTA
>CAZFSN010000246.1:0-4184 GCA_964521815.1 uncultured Ignavibacteria bacterium
GGAAATCGGCGAGAAGCGTTTTGGCGAATGGCTGGAAAATAATATCGATTGGGCGTTATCGCGCGAACGTTACTGGGGTACTCCCCTGCCGATCTGGATATGTGCCGATTGCGGCAAAGAGATTTCGGTTGGCAGTATTCAGCAATTGAAAGATAGCGCTATCGAAATACCGAAAGAAATCGATTTGCATCGGCCGTATGTCGACAATATCAAATTAAAATGTCCCGCCTGCGGCGGTACGGCCGAACGGGTCAAAGAAGTAATCGATGCCTGGTTCGATTCGGGTTCGATGCCTTACGGGCAGGCGCATTATCCGTTCGAACACAAAGATGATTTCGAACCGGTATATTTCCCGGCTGAATTTATCGCCGAGGGGCTGGATCAAACCCGCGGCTGGTTTTATTCGATGCTGGCTATCAGCGTTTTCGTATCCGGCAAATCCAGTTACAAACGCTGTATTGTCAACGGCCTCGTGCTTGATATTAACGGCAAGAAAATGTCGAAGAGAATAGGCAACGTATTGGATCCCAAACAGCTATTTTCGACCTACGGCGCGGATATAATCAGGTGGTATTTGCTCAATTGTTCTCAAATCGGGCTACCAAAAAAATTCGATGAAAAAGGCGTGGTTGAGGTCTTAAGAAAATTCTTCTCGACACTTCAAAACAGCTATTCATTTTTCGCTCTATATGCCGCCTTGGATAAATTCGATCCGAATTCGCCAGAGCCCGACAATATGCCTTTAATCGATCGCTGGTTATCCTCCCGGTTGAATGGCTTGATCCATGAATGCGGCGAGACTTATGAAGAATTCGATTTGACCAAAGTTACCAGATTGATTTCGGCATTCGTAATCGATGAGTTGTCAAACTGGTGGATAAAGAGAAGCCGTAAGCGATTTTGGGGCGCCGAGATGAGCGATGATAAATTATCGGCTTATCATATACTGTACGAATCGCTGTTAACCGTTTGCAAACTAATGGCCCCAATCGCGCCATTCATGGCCGAGGATATTTATCGCCGGTTAACCGAGGATTTCGACGGTTTCGCGGAATCGGTGCATCATTGCGATTTCCCATCGGCGGATGAAAGCAAGATTGACCGGAAACTTAACTATAGCATGTCTATCGCGGAAAATATCGTCCGTTTGGGTCGAGCCGCCCGCAAGGATGCCAACGTTAAAGTCCGTCAACCACTGTCCAGGCTTATCGTTATCACCAAAAACGGGCAAGTGCCGGCCGGTTTGGATGATTTATTTCAGGTAATTCTGGAAGAACTGAATGTTAAAAGCATCGTATTTACCGACAATGAGAAAAACTATATCAGTTTGAAATCCGAACCTGTACTTAAGACAATCGGTCCGAAATATGGCAGGTTGGCGGCTGAAATCACTGAAAAAATTAAGTCGATGACCGGTGATGAAATCGCCGTGTTGCAGAGTACCGGCTCCATTAAATTAATGATAAATGGCAGCGAAAAGGTGTTGACCTCCGACGAGATAATCATTAAAGTAATAGCCAGAGAGGGGTACGCGGCGGCGGCGGATAGCCAGTTGAAGACGGCTATCGATCTGAAAATGACCGATGAACTGTTAGCCGAGGGGTTTGCCAGAGAACTAATCAATAAAATTCAGAACATGAGGAAAAGCGGCGGACTGGAGGTCACCGACAGGATTCATCTGGGGATTTCAGCTTCCCGGCAAGCGGATCGGGCAACCGCGATGTTCGGTGATTATATAAAAAGCGAAACTTTGGCCGTCGACCTGGATACAATAGTTGAACGCGAAATAAGGCAAGAATGGAATATCAACGGGGTTGATACGATCATAGCATTGGAAAAACAAAAAACAAGTTAATCGGAGTTTTCCCGTGAAAAAATCTGATCTCAAGAAATACGAAAAACTTCTCCTCGAAAAAAGGGCTCAATTGGTTGAAGAGCTGGGGCTGATAAGAAAGAGATCGCTGGATTCAACCTCGAAAGAAAACTCCGGCGACCTGTCCTCATACTCATACCACATGGCCGATCAGGGAACCGACGCCATGGAACGTGAAAAGGCGTTTTTATTCGCGTCCAAATCCGGCCGTTTGCTGTATCATATCGATGAGGCCCTGCGACGACTTCGGAATAATAAAGACTTCGGAATCTGTGTCGAATGCGGCAAACCGATAAGCGCGACTCGCCTGGAAGCCGTACCGCACGCCAGGATGTGCATCAAGTGCAAGGAAGCCGAGGAGATTCGCAAAGCCCGTGAAACCTGAAATTAGACCTTACCTGGCTTTGACTTTTATTATTATTCTGGCCGATCAACTTACAAAAATATATATAAATGCCAAATATACGGTTGGCCATTCCGAGCGGATTTTAGGTGAATTCTTAAGCTTCACATTTGTGTATAATTCCGGCGGCGCTTTCGGCTTGAATTTTGGCAGTTTTTGGTTTTATACTTTCCTTTCAATAATCGCGATTGTCGTAATTTTGGTATATTTCTTAAAAACGCCGGACAAACAAAAAATAGCCAAACTATGCCTGGCCCTGGTTACCGGCGGCGCGGTCGGCAATCTTTTAGATCGTATAATTCACGGCCAGGTCACTGATTTTATCGATGTAAACATTCCCGATATTATTATACGGCCATTTACATTATTTTCCTTCAACTTCCCCGGCTTTGAGTTGTATCGCTGGTACATATTCAATATCGCCGATGCCGCTATTACTGTCGGTTTAATCGGTTTTATTATCTACTTGATGTTTCAAGATAAATTCGATCCTGATATATTAAGCGATAACCAAACCACTCCTTAAAATGGAAGCGCCCAGATTAAAATTAACTGTTCCTGCCCCGGAGAGCGGGAACAGACTTGATGTTTTCTGCACTCATCGCATTGAGGGCTATTCAAGGAGTCATTTCACCAAGCTGGCAACATCAGGCTATATAACAATTAACGGTCAACCTTTGAAGCCATCTCATAAGGTCAAGCCGGGCGAGATTATTATTATTGAGATGGCCGCGCCTAATCCGATTGAAGCCCAACCGGAGGAAATACCGCTTGATATCGTCTTTGAGGATGATTATCTGCTGATAGTCAATAAGCCATCCGGCATGGTCTGTCATCCAGCCGCCGGTAATTATACCGGTACCCTGATAAACGGCTTACTGCATCACTTTTCGCAATTGAGTAATTTCTCCGATAGAATCCGGCCCGGACTGGTCCATCGGCTGGATAAGGACACTTCGGGGCTACTGGTTGTTGCCAAAGATGAAAAGACGCTGGCCCAACTTCAAACCATGATGAAAGCCCGGCTGATTTCGAGGGAATATACCGCGCTGGTCTGGGGCAAAATCGCTCAGGCCGAGGGCACGATTGATTTGCCGATGGGCCGGTCGATAAGCGACCGGAAGGTCATGAAAGTCTATGGCGCCAAGCCGCGTGAAGCGGTCACGCATTATGAGGTGATAGAATCGTATGAGATAGCTGAATTGCTCAAAGTTAGATTGCAGACCGGAAGGACTCATCAAATACGCGTACACCTGTCGTATTTCGGCAATCCGGTGGTCGGCGATTCGACTTATGGCGGGCGTTCCAAAGCGATAACCCGCTTAACCGGCCCCAAAAAGCAGTTAGGCCTATCGCTATTGCGAGTTCTCGACAGTCAGGCGCTTCACGCCCGGAAACTCAGTTTCGAACATCCGGTTACCAAAGAACCGATGAGTTTTTCCAGCGATTTACCGGAAGATTTTCAAAAAGCAGTTGATATTCTGGAAGCTTACAGTTAAATATTAGTATAACGTGCGCGGCAGACGTCCCTGTCTGCCCGAAGGTTTTAAAGGACGTGTGCCGCCCACAAAAAGCCAGAGGTGGAAGGAGTCCTTACTTTTCACTGTGGTTTGTAATATCGTCAGTAAAAAAGAGGCTGCGCCAAAGGTGTCACAGATTGCCACGTCGTCCCGCTTGGGCGGGACTCCTCGCAATGACAGCTTTTTGAAGTCATTGCGAGTCCCGCGATTAGCGGGGCGAAGCAATCTGTCCCCTATGTAAACAGATCATTGCAGTAGACTTAATTTGGCTTTTTACACAGACTGAGCATTACTGACGACGCAATAAAATGTTATATATAAAATCGTGGAGGAGTCATGGATATCAAATCCATAGAAATCAAAATCCCCGATGGCTGTAATGTGATTT
>CAZFSN010000247.1:0-4151 GCA_964521815.1 uncultured Ignavibacteria bacterium
GTGTCGGCAATCAACTCATCGAAATCCCATTGACCCGGTTCGAGGTTGATATTAGTCATCCTGATAAGCGGGATCGAATTCCAGCCATCGGCCCGCATACAGCCATTTGATGATGTCTTGATAATCGGCGCTGTCTCCCTGGAGCTAAGGTAGCCGACATGCATTCCATTACGGATTATGTCACTGCGGCAGGCTTTCACGCCTTCATCATCATAACCGAAAGTCCCCAAGCCGCCGGGAATTGATGAGTCGGCTACTATATTAACTATCTCCGAGCCGTACTTGAGTTTACCAAGTTGATTTAAAGTCATAAATGAACCACCAGCCAACGATATTTCGGTGCCCAACACCCGGTCGAGTTCGGTGGGATGGCCGCACGATTCATGCACCTGCAAAGCCATCTGCGGCCCAGTGATTATGACTGTAGTTTCACCGGCCGGGCAATCCTTGGCTTTAATAAGTATCGATGCCTCTTCAGCTACCCGTTCGGCGTTCTCTATCAAGCCCAGGTGACGGATAAATTCATAGCCGGCGCAGGCATAATCGCCTCGATGCGAATTGGGATAGGATCGTTTCTGCGCCTCGCCGCCGCCGACCGCCGTGGCTTCATAGCCGCCGCCGGATTCCATTATGTCCTGTTCAATCAGCGCGCCCTCGGTGGAAGCGAAAATCTTTTTGATACGATAGAAATCCAGATTGGCTTGAGCCAGCTGCACCGCCTTGTTGGCTCGAAGGATTTTGGTGATCTCAAATAGCAGTTTCAGCTTTTCATCAATTGGGACAGCAAACGGATCCTCTTTGAAGCCGGTGGCATACTTATCGATAAATGGCTCGACCCCCGCCAGATTCACTTCCTCCCTTTTGGTCAGGGCTGAAGCTTTCGCGATTTTAATCGCCAGGTTGGCGGCCTTAATCAGGTCGTCCTCGGCCAGGATACTGGTTGAGGCGAATCCCCAGCAGCCATCGACCACCACCCTGATACCGACGCCCATATCATCGGTTTGCGAGATCGCCTCGACAAATTGATCTTTGACGCTGATCGACTGGCGAGTGGTGAACACGTACCTGGCATCACCGTAAGTCACATTTTTAGCCTTAAGGTGATAAATTATATTTTTTAGCTTTTCTTGCAAGTGGCTCACCTCCGATTGTTAGATGTTGTATGACATCTTAATATCTCTGATTAACTAACGCAAGGATTACTTTGAATTGAAGAAATAAAGCCGGCAAAGTGATTAGCTCCCATCTTCAAGTATGCCTTTTACTCTACCTAAGCTTTACGGTTAACAATATAATAAAATAGTTTTGCCCAAATATTGCGAGGCGCAAAGTGACGTGGCAATCTGTCAGCCTTGTGAGATAGTTTCAGGATATTCACCATGCACTTAAGATGAGAGGTGAAATGGAAAAAACCCTTGACAAGAAAAAGGATTAGCTAATATATTTATAATAGGCAGGAAACTAAATAACACGAAGCATATTTTAGCAGGATGCGCATAATTTGAGGGATTTAATACCTTGTAGGCAGTTATTTTGGGAGGAGTCATGAAAACTGGAATGATCGTTGGATTGTGCCTTGCAATACAAATCGGATTTTGCAGCGTAATTTTGGCGCAGCAAACGGATCTGGATGTCGTTACTCTTAAAAATGGCATCATAATAAAAGGCATTATTATTGAACAAGTGCCATATAAAACTATCAAAATTCAAACGCGCGATGGTAGTATATTTGTCTATGAATTTTCTGAAATAGAAAAAATTACCAAAGAACAATCGACTATGCCAACTCTTAAAAGTACTGTCACAGGCAGAAAAAGCCCGGCGCTGGCGTTTATGCTGTCTTTCTTTATTCCTGGCGCTGGCCAGGTTTACAACGAGCAGATGAATAAAGGAATTTTACAATTTGCCGGCGCGGTCGTCGGTTATACAGCATTTTTTATCGCGCGACCGCGCACCGAGGAAGTTTGGGTATATGATTATTATAGCTACTATTATGGTTATTGGGAGGATCAGGAAAAAGGAATTGCCGCTATTGCCTGGCCGGGGTTGGTAATCGGCCTTGGCAGTTCGATTTGGTCGATGATCGATGCGCCAATTAGTGCCTCGCGAATAAACAGGGAATCAGCGTTTTTACCAAATCAAATTCCATTGAGCAAAAATTTGATTTTAGCAATAAATCCGGTCGAATTTAATGACGGTAAAATTTATTCAAAAATAATGATGACCTGGCGATTTTGAGCATTATAAAAATCTCATAATTGTAAAGCGTCAAATATCGCGCTGGCTGAATCGATCAACGGCCACGACCTTTCTTTCCTGAGACTTTTATCGGATTCCGATTCCCAATCAGGCTGTACTGTGACCGGATCGGCGGAGGGTCGTGATTTATTGCCAAGTAATAGGTCAGGAACCCTGCGCTCCTGACGAGAAACGACCCGTTCGTCATCCAACCCAAAAAATACCTTGACAAACATAGGTTAATTATTACATTTTTAGTGTAAGTTATTTTACGAGAAATTGTTAATTTTAGTTCTTTGATAGGCAGATGCCGTTTTACGATATCACGGCCTGGTTTAGTTTAACAATTTAATTTTATAAAATGGGGAGGTTATTATGCGACGTTTATTAACCGCCATGGCCGCGTTGATCTTACTGTCTATCCCCGCTTTCGCGCAGGTGGATACCTTGAGGCTGGTGGAATATAACAATATCGAAATTATTGATGATATAAAATACTTATACACCGAAGATTTAAACAATGACAATACTCAAGAGATAATCCTGTGCACAGAGAATTTCATTTACATTTTTAATAGCGCCGACAATGAATTGGTTTGGACCAGCCCGGTTCTAACCAATCCGCAAAATTTACTTTTTCAAGATATTAATCACGATGGTTTGTTAGATATATCCGTCAAAGACAGCAACTATATATATCTTTTTGATCTGCATAACTATCGCACTATCTGGACTAGCCCGGCTTTAGACAGTACCTATAAATGCTATACTATTGGGGACAGAAACGATGACGGCTGGGAAGATGTGATTATAGCAACGAAGGAACCTTTCACCAGACCGCAAGTAGCAAATAACCTTGACACGGTTTGGGTAAATATATATGACGGACCCGAATTTAATGAAAATCCAGGCTTTCAGATTTTTATGCAAAATATGACTTATTCGATTTATCATTTGACTGAAATACCGGACAGGATGTTTATTGAAAGACTATCAGGTGCTCAAGGTTTACAGAATACGATAATTCTTTATTCGGATTATTACTATGGTCGGTTTGATGGGGGAGATTATTCCACCCAAGCATTTTCCGGTAATTTGTGGTTAATTAATGGAGAAACTCTTGAGTATAGTTATATCGCCGGCGCTTGCAGTTTGATTTATTATGAAAACTATGACCGTAACGACTCGTCACTGATTATTTCTATATGCGATAGTTATACAATTAGCGGTTCAGCCTGGATCGTTATCCATACATGCGAAAAACATATAAAATCAATTTCTGCTAACTCAATTATTGACAATCGCAATCTTTGGCACGATATTTATATAGATTATTCATTATACAGAATAATCGATTGGAAAGGTTACAGCATTGCCGATTTTGATTCTGAAAATCCGGGTGATGAAATAATCTTTACTGATAGAAATAGATTATACCTCTTGTCATATACTACGCCTGATACGATATGGAATACAGAACTTGAAACTGAAATGGAATATATTGAATTCGCTATAAACAGTCCTTATTTATATGAACATCAGCAAATTATCTGTAAAATAACTGAACCGGCTTTAGAATATGCTTTATTTTCTAGTAATAATGGGGCATTAACAGCAAGAATTATTAATACGCATACTGATATATCAATGGTCACCGATCTCAACGCCGACGGCAACGATGAAATCCTCTTCATCGATGGCAACACTTTGCGTATCTACCATCTCGATTACGCGGTCGATATCGATCAGCCGGCTACTGTACCCTATCATACATTCATCCAGCCTAACTACCCCAACCCATTCAACGCCGCTACCACAATTGAATACGGCCTAAAACAAAACAGCCATGTCACAATCGATATCTACGACCTCCTCGGCCGCCGCGTGGCAACGCTTATCGATGAAACCAAACC
>CAZFSN010000248.1:0-4116 GCA_964521815.1 uncultured Ignavibacteria bacterium
CTTGCCGGAGCCCGATGGGCCGGTTATGAGCACTGTGATATCCGTCGGCGCCACCTGCTCGATCATCCGCGCTACGCCGACCATCTCCACCGACCGGCCGATAAACCCGCAGGAGGCCAACAGCTTTCTATCCTTGATATGATCGGTGAAACCTTCAACAATTTGGGCTAAACTGGTATGCGGCAAAAACAGCTGATCGGTATATTGCTCGAACATCTCCAGATGACGGTCGGCGATACCAAGCAGAATTATCTCCGGCGTTTCCAGATATATTCGTTCAAGAATCAGTGGGATCGCGTTTTCGAAACGCAAATCGTAGAACAATCCCAGCGGGACCTCTCTTTTGATAGCCGATCCCAGAGACTGGGTATCGGTAAAAACCTGAACATCAAATGGCTTTGATCTTAAAGCTTTGGCCAGATCATCGCAGAAATCTTTTTGAGGTCCGTATAGATAAATCATCTTCTTTTCTTAGATCTTCTGTTTCGCTTTCTGTCATCGTTTTTATTTTCAGCCAGCTTGACGCCCGGCATGAATTCGATCTCACGTTTCTCCCGATTGACTCTCGCGACAGCCACTTCGATTTTATCGCCAAGGCGATAACGCATGCGGCTTCGCTTGCCTACCGCCTGATGTTTGGTTTCATCGTAAATATAATAATCATCGCCAAACGAGGCGTACGGCAGAAAGCCCTCGGCCATTAAATCATCGATTTCAACGAACAATCCTGTCCGGACCGTACCAGATACGGTCCCTAAAAACACCGCCCCTATCTGATCGGAGAAATATTCGACCATCTTTATCTTGATCGATTCGCGCTCCAGCGCGTCCGCCTGTAATTCGGTTTGGGAACAATGTTGTCCGATATTTTTAAGGCTGTCCCGCAAAACCGCGGCGGATTTCGCGTTGAGCTTCTTATTAATAAACAATTTCAATACTCGATGCAAGTGCAAATCGGGGTAGCGTCTTATCGGGGACGTGAAATGCGCGTAGCTATCGAAAGCCAGGCCGAAATGACCGATATTGTTCGGCTGATAAACCGCCTTGGCCAACGATCTTAATAGAAGCTTATGGACGAATTTTTCATCCGCTTTACCGGCTACCTGATTTAAAACCCGCTGGAATTTTTTCGGCGTGATCTCGCCTTTGAAACTGAACTCGTAGCCCATCTCTTTTAACAGTTCGGCGAAATTGTTCACTTTCAGCTTGTCGGGTTTATCATGTACCCTGAATAAAATCGGCGCGGCGATAGCCTCCATGGTCTTGGCTACCATCTTGTTGGCCGCTAACATAAATTCCTCTATCAGACGATGGCTGTCATAGCGGGGATATTTGAATATATCGACTACGTTACCCTCCGGATCAAGCACGACTTTAGCCTCGGGCAGATCGAAATCGAGACTGCCGCCCTTGATACGATTGGCGGTCAATATTTTCGCCAGCGAATTCAGCTTGAAAAGCAGGTTGGCATATTTTTCCAGCTTCGGCGATGGTTCGCCGTCGAGGCATTTCTGGACTTCGCGATAATTCAGCGAGGCTTTGCTTTGAATGATGCTTTCGACAATCTCGTGCTTGATGACATTGCCATGTTTATCATAATAAATCAGGGCGCTTAAAGCCAGACGGTCGACCCCTTCGTGAAGGCTGCAGAGATCGGCGGATAGTTTTTCCGGCAGCATCGGGATTACCCGGTCGACCAAATATATCGAATTACCCCGCCACAAAGCGTCGTGGTCAAGTTTGCTATCGGCCGCAACGAAATGGGAGACATCGGCGATATGCACGCCCAGGCGGATAGTAGCATCGGCGAGTTCCTCATAGCTGACCGCGTCATCGTGGTCTTTGGCATCAGCCGGATCGATGGTGAACACAGTCAAATTCCGTAAATCTGTCCGTCTTTTAATTTCCGCTTGAGGGATTGCTTTTTTTATCTTTTTGGTTTCAGCCAGGGCTTCCTCGGAAAACTCAATCGGAATACCGGAGTCCTTTATCAGGGCGTCAATATCGACACCTGGCGAACCAGCCGGGCCCAACACCTCAACGATTCTTCCGGTCGGCGGCAGATAATCGGCGGTCCACTCATCCAGGCGAACGACCACCATGTAATCGGGTTTGATCGCCAGGTTATCTGGGTTGGTCAGTTCGATATAATTATCTATCCGCGGATCGTTGGGGTCAAGACGCCAACCGAGACTGGTTTTCATCAGCTTGCCGACAAGCTGTTTGCCCTCCCGGTGAAGCACTTTCACGATACGGCCATCGCGACTTTTGCCCAACCGGAATTTTTTCAGTTCGACTAATACCGTCTCCCCGTGAAGCGCCCCCGCCAGGTCTTTTTCGGCAACGAATATATCCTCCGGCTGATCCTCCGGCACCACGAACCCCACGCCGGTCCGGGTGACTATCAGCCTGCCTTTGATCCGGCCGACAAAACTGGGCACTGCCAGCCGTCCGCCGCGCATGCGTTCGATCTCGCCATCGATTACGGCATCCTTGACCAGCCGCCGAAACCAGCGATAGTCAATCTGGCTCACACCCATCTGACGGGCCAAATCCCGTATTTTCGGCGGATCGGTCAACCGGCTGATGGTATCTTTGATATCTTGTACGGTTATTTTTTGCATAGTGGTTTGATTTTACAATAATTCTTGGCGTTTGTCAACTATAGTGTCAAAATGGCAGGAGGTATTATGGCTAACGGGCAGGCCGGGAGGTCTGACTGACACAAGAATTAGATTTTTCAGCAGATGTAGGTCAGGCCTACTCGGGGCCTGACAAGCCATAGTGAGAACGCAAGTTGTGGTTGGCGTACGTCCTCGCTTGCCCCGGCGGTGCGCCAACAGCGTCATGGCAGACGAGGACGTCTGCCATGCACTAAAAACCAATATATGATTTTTCAGAGTAGTGACAGGCCATTGGCCTGTTTTATTATCGCTACCAAGACAGGGCAGTGCCCTGTCACTACAATAATATTTGACTATGCGTCGGGCTTAAAAGAATGACAATTTAAGCTTTTCGTATACAGCACATATTTTGTATTTGAAATTAACCCACCCCGCGCTTGAGGCCACGGGGATGGGGCACCGGGCACTAAAAACCAGTATATGATTTTTCAGCGTAGTGACAGGCCATTGGCCTGTCTTAAGCTTGCCCATCCCAAGACAGGGCAGTGCCCTGTCACTACAATAATGCTTTTACATCTGCTTCAGGATGAAAATAATCCGGATTGGAATGATTTGTATTTCAATTTAACAGGGGAAACTGGATTCCCGCCTCCGCGGGAATGACAAATGTAAATGACTACTGAATATGTAAGAGGCACGCATCCTCGTATGCCATCAGCCTTATGGTAGTCGAGGACGTCTGCCATGCACTAATCAATTTATTTTTGTAAGGGCGTGACCTTGTGTCCGCCTTGGGGAAGGGATGCTGGGTCTGGTTATGTATGCGCCATACCACCCCTCCCCGGGTCGAGCAAGCTACGACCCCTACAAATAGTTCAACTTATTACTTATGCTTAGGGATGGAGGAAACGACATCCTGAAGCAGCCCCAGCCCTCAGGATGTCGCATGGCTTCCATCCTGAGGGATATAATTTTATCATCACCCCTTCTGCCAGTTGAACCGTCCGGAAAAAATGTTGCGGAACATCTTTTCCTCTTTGGGTTCAAGTTTGGGGAATAGCTCATCGGCGGAATAGCCAACCGGGATGACCGCAATCGGCATGTACTTGGCTGTGAGATCGAGTAGCTTGCGTAAAAATGTCGGCATGGAGGGCGTGTAGCACAGAGATCCCAGCCCCTCCTCGGTAGCGGCCATCATCAGATTGCCCAACGCCAGCCAAGTGGAGGCCGCCTGATACGGCTGGCCGGACAGACTGCAGATTATGAGCAAGTATGGCGCTTCCTCCAGAAACGGCTTCTTCCATTCATCATCGCCGGCCGAACCGGAACCGTTCGAATTATCGAAAACCGACGCCCCCTGAAGATAGGCTTTTTCCACCTGTTCGGCGGCCAAGCGAATTTGCTTTTTCTTGTCGGGCTTGGAAACGACCACCACTTTGAGCGGGATTTTCTCCGAACCCATTGGACTAAATTCCACCGATTTGACTATTCG
>CAZFSN010000249.1:0-4062 GCA_964521815.1 uncultured Ignavibacteria bacterium
CGAACTCAACTCCTTCTACAATATGACTGCTGGAACGGGAGGCACATGGGAGTGGGATGGAACTGAGGGCAATCCCGAAGGTAGTGCCTTCCATGACTTCGATTATTATTATCCATTAGATGACTGGTTGATTTCCCATGGCGATTTCGCGGTCGGCGCTGATAAAGTCTTAAAATTCGATCAAATGGAGAATTACCTGGATTATTATGAAGAGCACCAGGTATTGGTCTCGACTGACTATGTTGATAATGCCGACCCATTAGACTATAACTGGGATACTCTTTATGTCGGCGCTCCTGCTGGTGAAGGATTTTGGGAAGAAAAGATCATTAACCTTGCTGATTACGCGACCCGGGCGAATGTCCACTTTGCGTTCAGGTATCGTGGTTATAACGCCGACGAGTGGTGGGTCGATAATGTCAGGGTTGAAGATGCGCCTCCGCCTCCAGAAAATGACGAATGCGCCAATGCTATCAATATCGATATTTCCACCCCGCCAGTAAACGTTGTCGGCACAACCCTTGGCGCTACGGTTGATTGCCCCGGCTACTTAGACTGGGAAGCTGTCTGGTACAAATTCACTTTGACAGAGCAATCAAATGTCATTGTCGATTACTGTCCGACCGAGGTGGATTTAAGCACTATCGGCGTAATTCTGACAACTGATTGCACTTGCGATCCAGGAGCCACGATTTTTGCCAGCGCTTATGGCTGGAACGAGTGCGATGATCTCGATTCTCTGCCAAGAGTTGCCTTTTACTGCCTGGATGCCGGCACTTACTATCTGCCCGTGTACGTAGGCGGATGGAAAGATTTCTCCTTCGATATCCATGTCACTCCATCTTCTGTACCGGCTAACGATCTAGGCAGCAACGCTGAAGTAGTGGATCTCAGCACGGGTTCAGCTCATGTCGATGGTTCGACAATCTGTGCCATCGCGAATGACTGCATGGATGATACGGATCCTGAATCCCGCGGCGTTTGGTACACATTCACCACGACTGAGATGAAAACACTCTTTATCGATTTCTGCGGTACTGATGATTTCGTAGCCGACGTTATACATTCTTATGTAGTCCTGTACGCTGATTACGATTGTAACGGTACTGTGTACGCTAACATCACTGAATATGTTGATTGCCCATCAACCGGAAAGAGAAATATGCAGATGTCCTTCTTCTGCCTGCCCGCGGGGACGTATTATCTCCCTGTAGAGCCGGGAGTACAGATGGACTTCGCGATTGACTTCACGGCTTCTGAATGCATTCCGGTTGAAAACGACGATTGCGCCGATGCTATCGGGTTAGAAGGCACGGTAACGGATCTGGCGTTCGCGACCTATCCCGCGACATACGATGATGCGGGAGCCGGATGTATACCTGACGGAACTCCAAACATCTGGTATAAATATTTACCGGATTGCAATGGCTTGGTGACTGTCAGTTTATGCGGCTCTCAATTCGATGCCAGGTTTGGCGTTTACGAAGGAACCGACTGCAGTGATCTTTCTCTCGTTACTTGCAAAAGTACGGGCTGCGATGATCTCGATTTTACCAATGCAGAAGGCGAATTCGTGGGTCTTATAGGTAATACTTACTGGATTGAAATCGGCGGCGGCTCCGGATTTGGTAATGCCGGCGACGGTATTCTAAATATTTCCTGCGCCCCGGCGCCTGAAGTTGACGTAAGAGTATTAGGAATTACCACCGATCCGGTCCATCCGATTCCCGGAGATGTCGTAACGATCTCGGTTGAATTATATAACCTGGGATACACGGCCACTTCAACCGATCTCCATGTAACCGGCGCCGGTTCCGTTGCCGGAGGAGCATATGATCAAACCGACGCGGCGATCGCCCTTAATCCTTTTGAAACTGTTATTCATACCATGACCGCTACGTTGAGTACTACGGCTCAATGCGTACAGGATTATATCCTTACCGCTGATGCAGAAAACGTTACCGGCGATGCCGACCTTACCAATAACCATGGTGAGGAGACGGTTTCGTCCGGCTATGTTTATCTCGACGATTTAGGCTATGACATTAGCTATGTAGCATACTACCATTCGTATGAGCTTACGGTTTCTCACCCGGCTACCAAGCCGCCCGTTGGCGCAATTCGAACAGTAGCTGCCGGTTACTGGGGTCCAATTGCCGGTGGAGACGTTGCTCTGTTTATCCTTGGGGATAATGGTTCAGGCGCGCCTGATCCGACTAATATCTTGTATGGTCCCGTTACAGTCACCGATAACAACATTGACGATGACTATGCCTATTTCGACCTGAGCGCTGTGGATCAATCAGCCTGGCCCACCAATTTCTTCCTGTGTGCTCATAACTTCTCTGACGATATGGGCCCCTTATCTGATCAAGGCGAAAATGGCGGCGACTACGTATCTTTCGATGCCGGTGCAACCTGGCAATTTAATGCTGGTTATAGCTGGCTGTTCTATATGGTAATCGATGCCAGCGGCGGAACGTTCAAAGATGGCGGAATTGCCAGCGTCGATATGGATGGTGTACTTTTCGGTTCCGGACCGTTCGATGTACTCGTTACCATCAGTAATAACGGCATTGTCGACTTTACCGGAGGCAGCGCGCAGGCAACAATCGGAGCCGGGTTTGATGTTACGTTGAACGATGTTGACTTGACTGTTGGCAGCACCACACAACTCGATTTCGGCGAATGGACGCCCCCAACGCTCAATCATGTTTATAGTGTCGACGTGACTTTCACTCTGGACGGAGATTTGAATGCCTGCAATGATGAGTACAGCTCGGAAATCTTAGTCCTCGATCCGTCAGCGTTACCGGAGTACACTTACAATAAGGACTTCGAAGCTGACGACGGAGGCTTCACCACCAGCGGTACTACTCCTCTCTGGGAATGGGGTGCAGATGCCACCGCAGGTACGCCAACTCCTATTTTAAGCGGCACAAATGTATGGGGTACTATACTTGATGCTAACTATCCCGATGAGGCATGCGGTTCGTTGATAAGCGACGACATCGCTGTGACATCGGATGGTGGCTGGCTAATGGTTTATTTCTACTATATCACTGAAGATGATTATGACTTCTTTAATGTCAAGATTTCTTCTGACGGCGGTACTTCATACGATATCATCGAACCCTTCGGTGGATATGGTAGAACATACACCCGTGGTACGCTTGGAGATTGCGATTTATTCGAATTAGGCGATCCGGGCTTCACCGGTTTGTCCGACGGCTGGGTACTTAAAGGCTTCAATTTAGACTCTTTTGCCGGCGAGACGGTCAAGTTATCGATTGACTTTGCTTCTGACGCGAATTCAGATAGTCTGGGAGCCTACCTGGATGACTTCAAGCTATTTACTCCTCCACCGCTGGTTGTAACGATTCACGATATTCAATATACCACCGAGCCAAGCCGTGTCACTTGTTATCCTTCGCCGTACGTTGGCCAGACTGTCGTAACGACTGGAACAGTGACGGCAATTTACCAAACTGACGAAACACATATGTACCCCGACTATTACATACAGGATTGCGCTACCGCCTTATGGAATGGTGTCCTGGTTTGGGACGTTGACCATGGGGAGGGTATGGCTCTCGGCGATAACGTGACTATAACAACTACTGTTACTGAATATTCCAGCGGCATGACCGAGCTAGCAACTGTCACGGACTTCGTTACCAACTCGACCGGAAACCCGATATGCACGACGTTAGTAGCCAGCACCGATATATTAGGTGAATGTAGTGAAGAAGGTGAAAGCTACGAAGGCATGTTGGTCAGGTTTGACAACATTACTATTGACAGTTCGGCTAGCGGCGGCGTATACTGGGCTTCAACCGAAGGAGCTGATCCCCTACTCGCACTCGAAATTGATGATGACATTTACAGGTACGGTACCGATCAACCGACATTTGAAGTTGGCGCGACGTATGCCTACATAATCGGTATGGTTAACGATCAATATGGTAATTACGAGCTCCATCCTCGTTTCGCGTCGGATGTTGCTTCGCTTGGCTTCCCATATCTGCCCGGCGACGCCAACATGGACGGCAAAAATACGGG
>CAZFSN010000250.1:0-3976 GCA_964521815.1 uncultured Ignavibacteria bacterium
TACTATGACGGTTTCCGGGGGTTCGGTGATCGTGGTAATCCGGTCCTTGACACCATGACAACTGCCGGCGCAGGTTTGGGCGCAATCAACGATTTCACTTATGAACGCTATCTTGATTCCCACGGCAATGCGATTTACGAAAATGGCTATGCCACCTATGTTATGGAAGGCGCTATATCTTTCGCAGATTTCGGCGGCACTAATTTAATGGGAACAGGCTTAAGTATGGATCTGGCCATGAGCTGTAACAATGATCAGCTTGGTCTAAGTATCGCGCCGGTTCCGGAACCAACAACGATAGCTCTATTAGGACTCGGATTAATAGGTTTGTACGCCGGAAGACGCCGTTTCCTCAAATAATTATAACTGACAGCAATTGTTTTTTTAAGCCGGTCGAGTCGCCACTCGGCCGGTTTTTTTATTTGTTGCAGAGGCCTGCCCTCATCACCTTTCCCCAGGGCGGACACAAGGTCGCGCCCTTACAAAACCGTTATATTTTCGTGCCTAACCGATATCCACATCTGCCATGAAAATGTTGGCGCACGCAGACGTACAATAAACACAAAACAAATTTTTAATAGTAGGGGTGTATTGATTTACGCCCACCGTAGGGGGCGATCTAAGATCGACCCGCAAACGGGCAAACCTTAGACAAGCGCTAATTATTATACCCTCTATAAATTGCCGTCATTGCGATAAATCCGAAGTACAACGAGACTGCCCGGCAACGCGATAAATGCCAATAGTCGTACAGGTTTTTAAAACTTGACACAAAATGTACAGGCTGGTATCATTTATAATAGTTGGGTATAAGCAAAGCGTCGCGAAATGTTTTAAATGGATTTTTGAAAGCGATAAATTTTAGGAATATTGACATGAGTATCGAGAGAATTGTAGTTTTTACAGGTAATTTATCCTACTCCGTCCGCAAGAATATCATTACAATCGACCGGGCGATCCCTGGATTGACCTGGCTTATCCTGCTTCATTCCCCCAAAAGAACATTTATGCAATTGTTACGTGGTCAATGGCGCAACTTGAGACGTCATGGCTGGCGCAGACTTTCCTACCTTGCCTCGATTATTTGGGAACGCCTGTTCGCCAGGGCCGCCGTACCTGTGTCGGCACAGTCTCCCGGAACCGAGTACACTACTGCGGCGCTCAGGGCTTGCCCCAATATCCGGATACTCGAATTCCCCAACATCCACGCGCCGGAGGCAATCGAACATGTCAAGACATTCAAGCCGGATATAGGCCTTTCTCTGGCGGCGCCGATCTTAAAACAGCGGCTTTTTGCTATACCAATACTTGGTACTATCAATCTTCATAAAGGGAAAGTGCCTGATTATCGGGGGATGCCGCCCGCTTTCTGGGAATTGTGGAATGACGAAGAATCTATCGGCTGCACGATCCATTGGATCGACCAGAAGCTCGATACCGGACCGATCGCGGCAACTACGTCGATCGATTGCGAGCGATATTCGACCGTGCGGGGTTTGCAGCTGCGCCTTGATGAGGCCGGGATATATCTGATGCGCGACGCTGTCGTTGATATCGGGCGCGACGCTTCGCACCAATCGCCACAAGCCCCCGGCGGCAACACATATCGCCAGCCGACGCTGGCGCAAGAGGCCAAGTTAAACCGTAAGCTTTCTCTACGCGCTCCCGCTCCGCCGCCGTTTTTCAAGAGGATATTAAAAAACGGAATCAAGGGGTCCGCGTTTTTTATCGGAAGCCGGTGCCTTCACCGCATCCTGGCTCCGCGGGCTACGGTCCTGCTTTATCATCGCGTGACCGATAGCGTTCGCGACAACCTCACCGTAGGCATCGAACAGTTCGACCGGCAAATGGGGCTTCTACGGCGTCATTTCCGGGTCATCTCGCTTCCAGAACTGCTGGCAATGGATATTATTCCCAGATCGGACAGGCCGTTTGTCAGTGTCACATTCGATGACGGCTATCTGGATAACTACCTGAACGCCGTCCCGATTCTTCTGCGCCATGAAATCCCCGCCGCTTTCTTCGTGGCTACCGGTATCGTAGGAACAGATCGGCAGTTTCCGCATGATATCCGGCGCGGGAACCCGCCAATTCCGTTGATGCAGTGGGATCACCTTCGAAAAATGCAAAGCGTTGGTTTCACTATCGGATCGCACACGGTCAATCATATTGACTGCGCCTCCGAACCGGAGAATGTCGCTCGTGCCGAGATGCAGCAGTCTCGCGATATTTTGTATCGGGAGTTGGGCTTGGAGGAGATAATCTTTTCCTATCCATACGGCGGCCGGCGGCATATAACGCCTGAACGCCTTGAACTGGTTAAGCAAACGGGATATGTCGGATGTGTGTCGGCCTATGGCGGTACGAATATCGGCAAAGTCGATCGTTTCAATGTACTCCGGCGGGGAATTCATTGGGAATTTTCAGACGCGTCATTTTTATTTGAAGCTCTGGGGCTCTGGTAATAATGGAAGGACTGCGTAAAATCAGGCGGTTTTCCGGGTCGTCAAGAATCCTTTCCTGACGATATGGCATCGCGCTATTCGGGGGCAGAAAAGGATTCCTGGTCCTCCCTTGGAATCGCGCTTAATTCTAAAATGACCCAGCCATCTTTCGCTTTTTTCCGAGAACGACCATCTGGAAATCCAATGAATATCGAGCCCTTCGGGGCAACTGGGCGCTTGAGTTAGGCTGTTTTTAAATCTTTTCTTTTATCCGACATATTTCTTAATATTATCAGAATTGCCCCTAACATCCCTACAATAATCAAGCCTATATCTTCATGTATACCGATGTACACTGCTATAATTCCACCTAAAGAGATTATTAAAGGGATAACAATATATTTTATTGGGGTCTTTTTATTAATAATTAGGAATATCCCAAAGGTAAATATCGTTGTTGGACAGGGAACCAGGCCGACGGCAAAAAACTTTGGATAAATATGGCCTAAATAATAACCATATATTTGATATCCAATAATCGCATAGAGAACAAACAATATTCCAATAAATGTATAAGTATTGTTCCGGGATATTATGGTTAAATCAGATCTGCTTATGCTATAAAGAAACATTAATCCCTGTAGAGTGCAGCAGATTCCAAAGATATAGCCGAATATATGGGAGGGCGCCCAATATATAAAACAGAACACAATCCCAGTAAAAAGCCAGAAAAACGATAATATTGCTAAAACAATTTTAAGAGAATACGTCGTTGACTTAAAAGAAAAAAATAAAGCCACAACAACAAGAATATAAGCAAAAATTTGAAGTGGCCAGATAGCCAGGTTATAATTCTCTAAAACCAACAAAAATTCATTAATTGAAAATGATAACATGATAACCTCCTGTATATTGTTGGAACCATTGAGAGTTTTTAAGCCAAAAGTCAAGAGATAATTTTGGTATTGTCAAGTTTGTTAGAGTCGTCAGGAATCCTTATTGACGTTATTACGATCGCGGTTTTCAGGGGCGGTATAGGATTCTTACCCCCTTCCAGAAATGCATTTAAAACCATAAATAGGCAACGGCCTGCACAAATTATGCGATGTCTATTGGGAGCATTTTCGTAATTGGCTGTAAATCAATAAATTAAGGCTTGTCACAATTCTGCCAACGCTGGCACAGGTCTTGCTTTTAATACCAATTGCATGGGTGTTATTTTAAAATAAAATGTCTGTAAACGTACCAGACTGGGACGGTCTTCGGACCCTCCATCAGGGCCAGCCTTTCCTCTCCCTCCTTGGGGCTGGCCTTTTTCATTTTATCGAAATCCGCCGATAGCGGTCATGGTTGGGATAATGATTTTCGATGGCGTTTCGGCGGCCCAGAGCGCTAAAGCTAGCGCGCAGACACCATCCCCCGCGGTGGTGTAGCCAGCATCCAGCGCGCGCAACTCATCGGCCAGACTCCACGGCTGGCTATCCGGCTGCTCGATCAGTTGTTCGTAGAAAGCGACCTTATCGGAGAAAAAC
>CAZFSN010000251.1:0-3929 GCA_964521815.1 uncultured Ignavibacteria bacterium
GAGGCGCATGACCCGACATCGGATTTCCCGTTCAAGGGCAACGTCGATATCAACAAGATGCAGCGGCTGGTGGATGATGTCGGCGCGGACAAGATACCGTATATCAGCTACGAAACCTGCGTGAACATGGCCGGCGGTCAGCCGATATCGATTGCCAACGCCCGCGAACTGCGCAAGTTCTGCGATAAGCACAATATAAAAGTCATGCTCGATAACACCCGCACGGTCGAGAACGCCTATTTTATCCAGAAACGCGAGGATGGCTACGCCAACAAGTCGATCAAGGAGATAGTCAGGGAGATCTGCTCTTACACCGATGGCTGTACCTGTTCGGCCAAGAAAGACGGGCTGGTCAATATCGGCGGCTTCCTGGCGATGAACGATGAGGATTTCTTTATCGATGCCAAGGCGCAGGTGGTAATTTACGAAGGCTTGCACACCTATGGCGGTATGAGCGGCCGCGACATGGCGGCGCTGGCGCAGGGCATACGCGAATCGGTGGTCAACGATGATTATATCAAATACCGGGTCGAACAGACTAACTATCTGGGCGAGCTTCTAACCGCCGCCGGTGTGCCGCATGTGATTCCGCACGGCGGCCACGCGATATTTCTCGACGCCAAACGTTTCCTGCCGCATATCCCGCAGGAGAAATTCCCGGCTCAGGCTTTAGCCGCCGAAATCTATGTGGAAACCGGCGTGCGCGCGATGGAACGCGGTATCGTGTCGGCCGGCCGTAATGCCGAAACCGGCCAGAACTACGCCCCCAAACTCGAACTGGTTCGCCTGACTATCCCCAGACGGGTCTACACGCAAAGCCATATGGATTTTACCGCCGAGGGGATTATCAACCTCTACAAGCAGCGCGATAAGATCAAAGGCCTGCAATTCGTATTCGAACCGAAGCTGCTGAGGTTTTTCCAGGCGCGGTTTGAGCATGTGGGGTGAGGGAATGTAGGTCAAGTCCACTTGGGACTTGACGCGCGCAATTACACGCAGTAGCTAATCAGGCCCCGAGTAGGCCTGACCTGCTAATGATCTATTATAAAAATTCCACTGGAAACTCCGCCGTCTTTATAATAGTATTTAACCTGTGATTATGAAAACTATCCAAAACCATAGGGGAGTATTATGCAATTCCTTAGGAAACGATTCTTTTTAAATGCATCGATTGTCCTGATTTTGGCGATTGCCTGTTCCACCGTGCCCTTAACCGGGCGGAAACAGCTAAATATTATCCCGGAATCGCAAATCAATGCCATGAGCTTCAGCCAGTACGATGAATTTATCAAAGCCAACAAGCTCAGCGATAATCAGGAGCAAACGGCGATGGTCAAGCGGGTTGGGCTGAATATCCAGAAAGCGGTCGAACAGTATTTCGCCGAAAAGGGCCAATCGGCATCGCTGAAAAACTACGCCTGGGAGTTCAATCTGGTGCAGGATTCGGCAGTTAACGCCTGGTGTATGCCCGGCGGCAAGGTGGTGGTCTATACCGGTATCCTGCCGGTTACACAAACCGAGGAGGGCTTGGCGGTGGTCATGGGGCATGAGATTGCCCATGCAGTCGCGCAGCATGGCAGCGAACGGATGAGCCAGGGGCTGATTACCCAGTTTGGCGGGATGGCTCTATCAAAGGCGCTGGAGGATAAACCGGAGCAGACCCAGAACCTGTTCATGACCGCTTTTGGCGTAGGCGCGCAGGTGGGTGTGCTTCTGCCTTACAGCCGACTGCAAGAATCTGAAGCCGATCATCTGGGGCTGATTTTCATGGCCATGGCCGGTTATGATCCTGAGTCGGCGGTGGCTTTCTGGGAGCGGATGGCGGCCAACAAAGGCGGTTCAATGCCGGAATTCCTCAGCACTCACCCCTCGGACCAAACCCGGATAAAAAAGATGAAAGAATTACTGCCGGAGGCGATGACATATTATAAGAAATAAATCATGGGATTGATTATCTCAGGTACAAGGACTATATTGGTATTGGTTTTAAGGCAATAAAAATTAGGGTTACCGGGCTCTAATTTTTACGGTAGATAATCAATTGAAGGAGAAAATCAATTTTTTAATGGCGGTTGACACATGATTTCCCGAAGAAATATTTTTAAACTCTTTACAATGCTGCCATTGCATCTGATTATGGAAAGATTCAATCATCTCGAAAATGCTTTAGGGGATCATCATTCGCCCCGTATTGATAAAACGCAATCTACTATTTTTTATTCTACTAATGAAGATACTTCCAAATGTACCGGTGAAATTATTGAAAAAATGGGCGGAATTCACAGTATTGTTGATAAGGAGGATATAGTAATAATCAAGCCCAACAGCCAATGGTGGAATCAGGGCATGACTAATACCGATGTGATGCAGGAGATTATAAGCCAAATTTTGAATATAAAAGGCTTTGCCGGTGAAATCATCATAGCCGATAACCATCAATGCCAGGAGGATGATTCCAGAGGATGGGTAACTACCGAAAGAAATGGAAAGTTTAATCTCAATGAATTGGTGCAATATTTTAATGATCATGGCTATAACAATGTCACCAAATATCATTGGCACCCGGCCGGCCCGAATCCCAATCCCTTACAAATGAACGGTTTCGGAAATAGCGTAATAAAACACCCAAGCGAAGGAGATGGTTATATATGGCCTGAGGATGAATATTTCGATTGCCCTCACGGTAACCGATGTATTCTGGCATATCCCGTCTTTACTTCGAAATATAGCGGCATTACGATCGATTTGAAAAACGGCGCTTTCTTAAGTGGCGATTACACCGGGCAGCCTGTCAAATTCATCAATATGTCGGCCTTGAACCACCATTCAAGATATGCCGGAGTCACGGCCTCAGTGAAAAATTTCATGGGTGTTGTCGATATGAGTTGCGGTTATCCGGCTCCTTTGCCTGAGGGTACTTATAATACTCATCATATTGGCGCGTCAAAATTATTTAGGATAATGTCCAAATATCTTAAAGAACTTAAAGATTTGCCGTTTTTTTACGATATTTATTTGCATCCAACAGTTTTTAGATTTAAATACACCGGCGGAGTGTTGGGCGCGTTCATGAAGAAAATAAGAAGGGCGGATATTAATATAATTACGGCGATAAACATAGGCTGGGGCTCCAGAACAGATAAGGCAAAATGCTATAGGGCCTCAAGTGTGCTGGCCTCCACTGACCCGGTGGCGCTGGATTATTGGGCCGCCGACAGAGTCTTATTGCCGGCTACCATAAAATCGGGCGGCTCTGAGACATTGATTCGCCTTAACGATCCTAAAGATAAAAAGGGACCCTTATGGATGTTTCTCGATCAATGCCGCAAAGAACTTGGCGGGTGTCTGGATCCCACAATGATGAATATTGTATAAGTTATGATGAAAAAATTTAAATCAGCTTATAGTCATTTTAAAAAAAGAGATTATAATCGTATTGTTAATGCATTATTTTGGCTATTTCCCAGGTGGCTTGTAAGTTACTGTCGTTCATACCTGATGATGACCAACGAGCCCAAATTAATTTCAAGAGACTTTAAAACTTATTTCAAAAAATTTATCGATTTAAATGATTTAGCTATTCTGGATGATTTCAGTATGCCTGAAGACCTGGTTAAATCCCGAATTAATCGCGGAGATCAAGGGGTTATTATTGGTTATGGGGATGAAATAAGATCGATCCTTTGGGGAGCGAGCGGCGAAAAATTCTTAAAGGTGGTCGGCGCTATATTAGATCCCGGTCAGGAAGGTTTTATAGCATACGGAGGATATACAAAAGAGAAATATAGAATTCAGGGCTTGATACCAAGCTTGTTTAAAGATTTATATCTATATTACTCCAATAAAGGAATAAAAAGGGTCTACGCCTCCGTTGATTCGGTTAATCATATTTCATTAAATTTCCACCAGAAGATGAATTTCAAGATTGT
>CAZFSN010000252.1:0-3929 GCA_964521815.1 uncultured Ignavibacteria bacterium
GGTAACATCATTCCCCGTATTTTTGCCGTCCATGTTAGCGTCGCCGGGCAGATATTCATAGCCAGAAGGGCCGCCGGCACCAACCCAGAAACCTGATTCAACTCTATAAGATGCCGAGGACGATACGCCGACAATCGGCTGGCCGATCGTGCCATCAATAGCATATGTGCCGGATTCCGAATGCCCGCCGCCGGATCCAATGACATACCAGTCAATCCGGTAAGTTTGGGCGAAAGCTGTTGACGCTATCAGCAAGATTATTAATGAAAGAGTTTTCATCTTCCCATCCCCCTATAATTTCATGATGAAGGCGAGTTTGTAGTATGGCGGAATATTGCTGGCCTCCGGTTGCGTATTAGTAAAAGTTGCTGGTGGGTCAACCGTATGAGTGTGCCTGTAATCGGCAATTTCTGAAACACCAGCGAGCGGAGCACCATACCAGGTCCAGCTGGTCGCACTGGTGCTGAAAGGCGCTATATCTACTGAATGATTGTGAGCGGGAATAGTCGCGCTGCCGCCGGTCCCCCCAGGGTCTTCACCCGTATCGGCGCCATAGATGAACCTATTTCTCAAATCAGGCGTGCCATTAGTTCCATCGCATAGGACCCAACCTGAAGGTATACTGGCTAATGAACCTGACCACATAATAATCGCGCCTTGCGGCACCATGTAAAACTCCACACCGCCAACTTCGCATTTAGCTTCCCCAACAACATGCAAAGCCGATGTAGGATTATTGGTTCCGATTCCAACTCCGCCAGAAGCTCTGACTATAAACTGATTATCTGCTGTAGAATTAAAATCCGCATCCGTATTGTCGCCCCAGACAAAAACGCCATGATGATTAGCTTTTGCTCTTAAGCCGGCAGCAAAAGACGCAAAGCCTCCAGCGTAATTGTTTTGCCCCCCGGGAACTGTGCTATAAAAGCCATAGGCCATATTTTGAAAACCGCCCCCTACAGTGCTATAGTTGCCCTGAGCGGTATTCTGTTCACCGCCGCTAACGACTGCTACAGCGCCATTAGCTGTATTATGCCACCCGCCCCCTATGGCCGATGATTCACCATTGGCATTGCCAGCATATCCTCCGGCTATAGTAGACTGAAGGCCACTGGCTTCATTTGATGTGCCCCCGCCTATAGTGCCTTGTTCGCCGGAAGCGACATTATTTGCTCCCCCGGTTATCGTGCTATTTGCTCCCGAGGCCGTATTGTTTTCTCCGACAACAAATGAAGCGGCACCCGTATTGGTGTGTCCCGTACCTATTGTCGCTTTGCCGGTCGCATTAAGATCACCATCAACCGCCAAATCGCTGGCTATCGAAACATCGCCGGATATAGTACCTCCAGAGGAGCCATCCACGGTGCTAACACGATGTGAGTAAGCGCTTGCAACAATCCTCGTTCGCGGCGTTTGCTCATCATCCCCTTGAATCTGGACACCCAGCCAGCGGTCAGGGCTATCAAAAACATCATCCGTTATAGCGATCGGAACGACACCCTGACCCAGAATTGCGGTAAACAACCCATTCTCATCGGGTGTAACCAGATGGGTTTCCTGCCACTTGATATTAGCCGGATCACTCGCCGTGGCGTCATCATAAATAGTTATTATAATCGTAGTAACTGTAGAAACGGGATCGCCTTCAGAATCTTTTAAAATCCCCTGGTAGCTCATCAACCCGGGCACATCGGCAAAAGCAAAAGCTAGAAAAAATATGCTAACGATGCATAGCGTTATTAATAACTTACCTAAACGATACATAAGAGAACCCCTTTCGTGTACAAATTAAAAGTTGTTTAAGACTCGTTTTATTAGACATGAATGTTACAATCTTATTACTCTCATAGGCGTCTCCTTCTCATTCTGTTATTAATTTGCGCCTTAAACCAGCACCGAAGTTTTTGGTTAAAAAAGCATTAGAGATATTTAAAAATACTTCATTGTTTGTCAAAATTATGTATGCGCTACGCTCATTGTCTAATCAATGCTGTTACCATCTGAATTTAATCGTGATAATATAAGCTGTCAATAAAAATTTTCAAAAACAACTGAAATTAGAAACTTGGTCATTCGGTAATTAATAGAGACTTGATGTTACGGTTAACGCTGTCAATGTAATATATTGTAAGGTCTTAGGTTAAGTTAACTTGAAATTAAGATTGAATATCCATTTGGATATGACCTCTGTCACTAATATTTAAGTCTGAAAACATTCTGCATATTAAGGATCTTGGCGGTTATGCCAATTATAAAGAATCTTTCAAGCTGGCTGAGAATAATTTCCAACGATTTTTCGAATTTTCTATTTAATCTGGTTAACTTACATAAAGTCATTGACATTTAATTATGGCTTTTATTAAATTAGAAGTCTGATATATGTGAAACGTGTCACAAAGTTGGCTTCAAAAAGCTGATGTGACAATAAATACATATAGAATGATTGATTAATTAACTGCAAATAAAAACCGGCTTTTAGCCTCAAAAAAGGAGAGGAAATGCTACTAAAAGACAAACTCGCCGCCCAGATTCCTGGCTTGCGCGAGGAGATCAGTAATTTCGTCAAGGCCCATGGCGATAAGGACATCTCAAAAGTAACAGTCGCCCAGGCTTATGGCGGTATGCGTGGTGTGCGCGCGATGGTCTGCGACACATCCGAAGTACCCCCTGATAAGGGTTTGATCATCAGAGAAATCCCGATCAAGGATATAGCCGAAAAACTACCCGAAGAGATCTTCTTCCTGCTCTGCACCGGCGACCTGCCCAACAAAGCCGAATTGGCCGACCTGCAAAAAGAATATGCCGCTCGTTGCGAAGTTCCGGAGTATGTCTGGAAAGTCCTGGAAGCGATGCCGAAAGATTCTCATCCCATGTGCATGCTGGATACAGCTATCCTGGTTATGGAAAAAGAATCCAAGTTCCGCGCCCGTTACACCGAAGGCATGAAGAAGACCGATTATTGGGAGCCGATGCTGGAAGACAGCCTTGATATTCTGGCCAAGCTGCCGAATATCGCCGCCGGTATTTACCGGATGCGGTTTAACAAAGGCCCGCGTATTGCCCCGAAAAAAGATCTCGATTGGGGCGCCAACTATGCCCATATGCTTGGGCTACCCGATCCCAAAGGGACCCTGGCTGACCTGATGAGATTGTATCTAACCCTGCACTCCGACCATGAGGGCGGCAATGTGTCGGCTCACACCTGCCATTGTGTTGCCAGCGCCTTGTCCGATGCTTACTATGCTGTCAGCGCCGGCTTGAACGGCCTGGCCGGCCCGCTTCATGGTTTGGCCAATCAGGAATGTCTGGCCTGGGTGCTTGAGACCCATAAGAAATTCGGCGGCGTACCCAGTGATGAAGATTTAAGGAAATTCGCCTGGGATACACTGAAATCCGGTAAGGTAATCCCCGGTTACGGCCATGCTGTATTGCGCATCACCGATCCAAGATTCGACGCCTTCCTGGCTTTCGGCAAGAAACATATGTCCGATGACCCGATTTTCACTATCGTCCGCAAAGTATTCGAAATCGTGCCGGGTGTGCTAACCGAACAGGGCAAAGCCAAAGACCCGTGGCCGAATGTCGATGCCGGTTCCGGCGCGCTTCTGTATCATTATGGGATGACCGAGTTCCCTTACTACACCGTTCTGTTCTCGGTTTCGAGGGCGATGGGTATGTGCTCGCAGATGATCGTCTCCCGCGCGATGGGCTACGCTATCGAACGTCCGAAATCACTGCCGACCAAGGTGATCAAGAAAAACGTCGGCGCGTAATAGTCGCCCGCTATTCATTACATCGATTGATTCGATCCCCGGAAGAGAATCCTCTTCCGGGGTTTTTATTTGGTTGTTAATAGATGGATTATAATACAAGTGCCACAGTGGATATTTAAATAGTGTAATTTTAAATCTTGACAAATATGTATAGTG
>CAZFSN010000253.1:0-3927 GCA_964521815.1 uncultured Ignavibacteria bacterium
CGGCCGCCTCGATTCTGGCCCGATCCGAATTTCTGTATCGACTGGAGGCCCTTTCTAAAAACTATAAGATAAACCTTCATGCCGGAGCCGGCGCCCCGACCGATCAGGCTATTATTAAATTCGTCAGAAAACATGGCCCGGATAAATTGGCATCGGTAGCCAAAACTCATTTTAAAAATACTAAAAAAGTATTAGGATAATATTATCTAAATCTTATTAAAAGATAATAAGAAAAAAAGCTTGAAAAATCGCGTTTCGCCCTCTAAGTTATTCCTGGAGGTATTTATGTTTAAGACAATGCTATTTATCGCTATTGCATCACTTGTTTTTGTTGTTGGATGTTCTGATAAACCCGAAGCGCCGCTTACCGGCGAACTCAGGTTGTATATACAAGATGGTGTCGCCGATTATGATTCAGTCTATCTGGTGATAGATTCATTGTACTCTTTCGTTAATCTCGATACGATGATTAAAACGCTATTGCTTGTCGGTCCGGATACGGTTGAAATAGCGTCACTGCGCAATGGGCGACGATTTCTGCTTGCCGGCACCGATTTTCCGCCGGGAGAAATCGATGGGATTCTGATTGTGTTCAGGAATGGCCGGATTGTCGTTAATGGCGCTTCTTACGATCTTAATTTGCCGGAATCCCCGACACCATCGTTATTCCCTGTCAATGGCAGAATTATTGTCAACCATGACAGGATAGCCAGGCCCCTGCTTGATATAGATCTATTCGCCTCGATAAGCTTGAATGAATCAGAAGAATATTATGATTTCGATCCGGTGATGCGCTTGATAGACATTGACTCCAGCGGTACTATTTTAGGCAAAACCCTGCCGCGAGCAGATATTTTTCTATTCGAGCACGATATCACCGATACCCTGGCTTTCACAATCAGCGAGGGCGATTCGTTATCATTTGGTTTTTATGGCCTGCCGGAAGGATTCTACGATATGGTATGCCTTCCCCGCGGCGCCGATACTCTAAGCTATACGCCGCTTTTTAACGAGAACATTCCCGTGATCGCCGGTGAGGAATATGATATGGGACTACTGGAATTACCCTCGAGGTAAGAAACCTTTATGCTCAGACGAGATTTTATAATATCATCGGCTATCGGGACAGGTTTGGCGTTATGTCCTAAAATAATCTTTCCCCAGACCGGTTTAGTTCCAAAGGCTAATATTCCGGAACCCTCATTGACCGCGAATCATCACCCGGCCAAGTATTACAAAAAGCTCGATGGCGGCATAGTCGAATGCCATCTATGTCCCCGTAAGTGCAAAGTCAGTGACCTCGAACGCGGCTATTGCGGCGTGCGGGAAAATGTTGCCGGCGAATATTACACTCTGGTTTATTCCAGAGTATGTTCAGCCAATATCGATCCTATAGAGAAAAAGCCGTTTTTTCATTTCCTGCCGGGTACCACTGCTTTCTCGATCGCGACAGCCGGTTGTAATATGAATTGCAAATTCTGCCAGAATTGGAATATTTCGCAGTTTCGCCCGGAGGATGTCAATAGCTCCGAATTGTCCCCCGCCGGCTGCGCCGGTGTGGCGTTTGATAATAAATGCCCCACTATCGCCTACACTTATTCGGAGCCGACGATTTTCTATGAATATATGTCTGATTGCGCTATCGAAGGTAAAAAGCTTGACGTTCGTTCGGTCGTAGTCACTGCCGGTTATATCGAAAAGGAACCGCTTCGGGAGCTTATCCCTTTGGTCGATGCTATCAAGATAGATTTGAAGGCTTTTACGGATTCATATTATAAAGATATTTGCTCGGGTGAACTTCAGCCGGTGCTTGATACCCTTGTCACGATCAAAAAATCCGGCACCTGGCTGGAAATAGTCTATCTTATGCTTCCCGGACTTAATGACGGCAAGGAAGAGATTTCTAACCTATGTGACTGGCTTCTGGCAAATCTCGGGCCGGATGTACCGATTCATTTCACCCGCTTTCATCCATCTTACCTGCTTCAAAACCTGCCGATGACGCCGCTTGAATCGCTGGAACGGGCGCATTCTTTGGCAAAAACGAAAGGCCTGCATTATCCGTATATCGGAAACGTGTACGGTAATGACGCGGAAAATACTTATTGCCACAACTGCGGTAAATTAGTAATTGGAAGACGGGGTTTTCAAATAACCACAAATAAACTCGATAAGGGGAAATGCCCCTATTGCCAGCAAATAATCCCGGGCGTCTGGGCTTAGCCGCCGACGCTTTTTATTTAGGTTTTATCAGCTTATCGATTCAGGTCGTATACGCCCGTCTGGCGGCAAGTTTCGCCGGTGGTAACGAGGTTTATCTAAGTCTGTTTTTCTTTCTCTGGCTGTTATTTTCCGGTATAGGGGCGGTACTCATCAAGTCGATTAAACCATCGGCACTATTCGTTATTATAGGTTTGGTTTCGATTTTATTCGGTTCTGTATTTTTTTTAGCGCCGAAAGTGACGCGAAGTATACAGGGCCAATTAATTTCGCCTGATATTTATCTTTTTGCCCTAATCATCGCCTTACTACCGGTTTGCCTGGTAAACGGCGGTCTATTCGCTTCAATCGCCCATAGCTTGAAAAGCGAGATGCGTTCGGCCGTGACTTATTTCGGCGAAGCCTCCGGCGCTTTCATCGGCGGTTTGACTACCGCGGCGTATTTTGTTATCGGAGGACGGGATTTTTCGTTTATAGTCTTTGTCGGGCTTATCGCATTTTCGAGGTTATTTAAAAATCATAACTTGATCAAGATTATTTTAATAATTATGGGGCTGACGACATTGATTTTCAAATTAGGCAATCCGATTGAAAACTGGCTTTTGCGGATACGCTACAAACCTTTCGTATTCGAAAAATCCTGTTCCGGCCGACTAATCCGATACGATATCGTGAGTACTGACGGCTTGTTGACTCTCTATTCCGGCGGGATCAAAGTCGCTGATTTTCCCGATGAAATCACCGGCCAGGAGATATTTTACTGGCCATATCTAATTAAGCCGGAAATGAGAAATATCACATTTATCGGCGCGGATTTTCAAATGGTTTACAGGCTCGTCCCGGCGCGAATCGAACCGCTTTTTGTAAATCCCGAAAATAGTTGGCGTGATATAATCCCTGCCCAATTTCTGCCACCCGAAAAATATTGCCTTCAAGCCGACCCGATTGCCTTCTTTAAAAGCAATAAACAAAAGTTTGACGTAATCGCAATCAACCTCGGTCAGTTATTGTCGCTTTATGATTATCGGCTGGAGACAAGGCGTTTTTTCAATCTCTGCCGGGAAAGTTTAGCCGATTCCGGCATGTTATCGGTAATAGTCCCCGCCTACGATGGTCTATGGCGGGATGACCTGAAAAAACGGCTAAATGATATCTATGCCAAATTAAAATCGGTCTTTCCCGATGTCGGGTTCATTCCGGGTTCTAATTTAACTTTTTTAGCCGGCGACAAAATCATCATCGGTGCTTCCGAAATAATCCAACGAATCGATTCACTGCGAATAGACTCGGCATACATGACGCCGCCGCTGGTTCGATCGAGGCTGAACAGTTTCATAGTCAATCAGGTTAGAAACCAACTTGATGCCGCCGGCGATATTTCCGATCGTCTCGCTATCGGTCATGGACTATCTTATTATTTTTCACAATTAAATTTTCACTTCACATTGAAAAATATGGTCGAGAACATTAACCTTTTAGCCATATTCTGTTGCCTGATTGCAGCCGCCTGGTTTTTAGGCGGAAAGACCAGGAAGACATTCATGCCTTTAAGCAATATCATTTTCTTTGGTATGGCCTCGTTTTTATTCGAGATATTGACTTTCTATCGAATTCAGCTTCTGGGCGGTTATCTGTATATTGTCCTGGGGATTATTATCGGTCTTTTTATGGCGGGCATGGCCGTTGGCGCGTTTATTGGAACTTATT
>CAZFSN010000254.1:0-3841 GCA_964521815.1 uncultured Ignavibacteria bacterium
GCGATTTAAAGAGCCGGAAGTATTCTCGTCAGAAGTATAGCCTAAGCCACCCCTAATAGGCAGGGCTTCCGACCTATCTCGCTTATTAAAAGTATCTTAATTATGAATCGTCTTATTAAAGGATAGACCGTTTTGTTTTAATTGTTGCGTGCTGTCAGATGCCCTCATCTGACGGCTACTTTCTCATATATCAATAATAGTTGTCGGGTCAGGGGACCCGACAACACGGGGAATATGTCCTCGTGTGCCCTTCTATATTAAATCGGACGGGCAGACGGGGACGGCTGCCGCGCACATAACGCTAAGGCACACGCGGACGCGTGCCGCCCACAAATTCCGCCCCCCCATAAAAAAGCCCCGGTCTTGCGGCCGGGGGTTTAAAGTTTACGTGTGTAGTGGATTTATTATATTTTACCGGAAACCGTTAGTTTTGTTCCCGGCCCCCTTTTAAATTATTTACTTTCCTTTTCGGTTTCCGCTTTCATAGCTACGGCTTTCATATCTGTCGCAGTCTTGTTTTCGGCGGTTGAGGCTTTGGCGTTTTTGCTGTCCTTGCAACATGATGCCGGACAAGCGGCCGAGGCCGGACAGCCGGAATTAGCGATTTTCATATCGGCATTCATTACTTTAGCCTGGTCGGAATTCATTTCCGTAGCGGCCGACGTTTGATCGGTTTTGGTCACAGCGCAAGCCGGTGTATCCACCGTTGCTTGAGCGGTTTGGGCTTTAGCCTCGGCGGTGTTCATCGAGGCCTGAATCTGTTTCATTTCGGTATTGGTCGATGATTTAGCCTTGGCCGAACCGTTATTATTACCGCAGGCATAAACTGAAACTGCGCTGACAGCGAATACCATCGCGAATGCCAGTACTACGATCTTTTTCATAGCCATCTCCTTGATTAAACCATTGTTATTTGAACATCGTTTTCAATTTCATTATCATATACTCTCGTGATTGGGATTATGTTCCTTTAAAGGGAAATTAAATGATAATTAATTTAAACTGGATATCGAAATATTTGTCCTTGAAATTTTGCCGGTTTGAAGTTGGCTACTTTAAGAATAATATATATAAGCGGCCTTAACAGTATCTTCAAAGGCCGCTTTATTCATTGTATAGATTAACTATCTAATTTACTATTTATCCGGATAAAACCGGGCGTAATCTATCTTATTCAATGTCATCTTGCCCAGTTTATCGCCGACTACCTGGTGAAGATCTTTCCAGAATTCATACGACGCGCCTTGATAGAGTTTCGCCTCCTCGCT
This sequence comes from uncultured Ignavibacteria bacterium, assembly GCA_964521815.1. Taxonomy (GTDB): domain Bacteria; phylum Zixibacteria; class MSB-5A5; order UBA10806; family 4484-95; genus JAAEQD01. The sequence goes on from CAZFSN010000254.1 coordinate 1,269, forward strand.
TGTGCCGGTCGCGCTAAGACTATCAAACGGCCCCTGAACGGCTTTGAGAATATCCAGAAATGATATTTCCTCACGGGTTTTATTCAGACGATAGCCGCCCTGCACGCCCCGGTAGCTTATTAAGAAGCCTTTCTGGGTCAGTTCCTTGAGTATTTTAGCCATATATTCGCGCGGAATGGACTCCTTCTCGGCGATCTCCGTAATCGTGCATAATTTCTTGTTCTTGGCCGCGGCTAAATAGATTATCGCCTTTATCGCGTAGAGCGCTTTTCGTGAAATTTGCATTTTCATCCCCTTTCTTCAATGTGCTTTTTAAATCGAATTATTTCTTTTAAATATTGCCCTTGATTTCTATGTTAAATTATGAAGATTAGTTTGTCAAGCTTAAAATAAGACAAAAATAAATATTATAAAAAAGCCGGATATTGCTGTACCGGGTCGCACCCAAAAAATGATTTGATATTGTCTTCCCTTCGCGAACAGCCGGTTCACGACCTACGGGCTACGAACCGGCTGAACCGCTATAAATATTATAAAAAGCGGAAATTATTATGCCAAGTCATATCTGCGAGGATAGCCTGGCGCTAACTTCTCTTCGCAAACAGCGGGTTCACTTCCTTCGAGGCTTGTTAAAAAACCTTAAACCCTATCATTACAAGGGGCTTTGAAGGTGACGAAGCCGTCAAGGCACGTCCGTTGCAATCTCTAAGTCGCTGTGCAATATACATCCAGATTGCTTCACCCCCGCAATGCGGGGGATTCGCAATGACCTACATTGGGCTTTTTCAAAACTCCTACGGGCTACGAACCGGCTGAATCGTTTATTTCGAATTCCTATACTTATCTTTTCAAATACATCAAGCTAAAAATCCGTCTTGCCCGAAAAATTGAATTTCTTAATATGAATAGTCGGCGAACTACAACAGCCCAGATCATCCCACCAGTTGGGCACCAGATTGGTTTCTCGAGAAATGCCGCCAATCCGCGAAAACGCTTTAGCGATTGATTCGGTAAATCTAAGGTTTTTCACGGCTCCCGCGATCTTGCCGTTTTTAATTCTGAACGTACCGTCGCGGGTCATACCGGTCATAACTGTTTTGGTAGTATTAAGAAGGCCATTGATGTAATGAAATCTCGTGACCAGTATGCCGTCTTTCACACTTGAAATCAGCGATGCTTTGGATTTTTTGCCGGCGGCGATAAATATATTGCCGGCCATGGGGCCTTCGCTGCTGCCGGGCGGCATGGCATGACCGGTCGATTTGGTTTTGCCCTTAACCGCATACAGCGAATCATACACCGGGCCGCCGACCAGGCCTTTTTTCACAAGCAAGACTTTCTTTTTCGGAACGCCTTCAAAATCGAACGGCATAGCCAGACCCGATTGGTCGGCGCCATCGTCGTAAATCGTGATATCCGGCGCCATGGCTTTCTTGCCGATTTTTTTCGACATGAAACTGGTATTTTCAAGATAAGGTTTCGCACTGAAACCGATATAGGTCATCCAGTTCATGATTTCGGCGATCGCTTCGGGTTCGAGGATAACATCATATTTGCCCGGCTCCAGTTCGGTTGGATTTTGGCTTTCGAGGCATTTTTTGATAGCGGTTTCAGTAATCGAAGCGAAAGGTATCTTGACCACGCGGCGAGACAGCCCGGACGCGAATCCCGATGACGTATCAGTCATCGCTATTAAATTTATCGAGGCCGCTGTGATAGGTTGATAGGCGGTCAGGCCGTTTGTATTTGCTACGGCCACTTCCGATGATGATGTAGAAAACGCCCCGGCAACGGTGACTTTGAACTTATCCGCTTCCTTGCATATTTTCTTTATGACTTCCGCCCTTTGTTTGGGAGTATATTGCGCCGTCGGTTCGAAATATGTTTCGATTTTCTTGTATTTAGCAGGTTGAGGAAAGCCTTTGAAATCAGGATTTGAAGGTTGGAATTTGGCAATCTCCAGTGAGTTTTTCATCGCCCTAATCAAGCTATCTCGGTTGAGGGAATTAGTCGATGATACGCCCACCTTGCCGTTGACAGCCGATCGGAAAAATACCGAGGTATTATGAACCGCCACATTTTGATGGATATACGAATTAGCATAACGGGTCAGTCCGAAATCCTTGCCGATATACAAAGCCTCGGTTTGCTCCGCCTCGGATTTCCGGATAATCTCACGCAGGATATTCAGTGCTTTGCTTTCACCTATCATTTGCTCACCCCCACGTTGATATTGTTGAACCTGGCCGGCGATGTCCCATGCGCTACGTGCGCTGTCTGCATTGGTTCGCCTTTGCCGCATGATGGTATCCCCCAGATATGCCAGAGCTTATTATCGCAAATCGCATCGCAGGAATTCCAGAACTTCGGCGTCATACCTGTATAGACCGGATTTTTATACATCGCCCCTAATTTGCCGTCCTTGATCTCCCAGGCTGCCTCGGTACCGAATTGGAAATTCAATCGCTTGTCGTCAATTGACCAGGTTTTGTTCATATCCAGAAGCAGTCCCTTTTTTGTGTCGGCAATCAACTCATCGAAATCCCATTGACCCGGTTCGAGGTTGATATTAG
>CAZFSN010000255.1:0-3831 GCA_964521815.1 uncultured Ignavibacteria bacterium
CGCGACCAGAAGATCAAGCTGAGCCGATGTACTCATAAATTCCTCCTTATAATTAGATAGCTGTCAAGTCCATTATTTCCTGTCTCAAACCCAATATACTGAACAAATGTGCATCTGTCAAGTTATTTCGTCAAATTTTTCTTGACTCTTAACTTTTTTTGTGTATTTTGGCAGTCATGAAGATAAAAAACAAAATCCGGGAAATGCGCTTAAAAAAGGGCTTATCGCAAGCCGAACTCGCTGAGATTATTGGGGTTAGCCGTCAAACCATTATCTCTATCGAAAAGGGGGCCTGTGTTCCCTCTACCCTTTTAGCGCTAAGGCTATCAAAATTGTTCGGCAAAACTGTTAATGATTTATTCTCGCTGATGACAAAAAAATAGCAATCTGGAGGAAACATCTTGAAACGAGTAGTACTGATTTTCGTCCTCTTGCTGTATTCGTTTTGTTTCGCGGCAGAGGAAAATGTTACAATTTCTATCGAGGGCATGACCTGCGGCGCGTGCGTGCAGAAAGTCACCAAAGCTCTCACGGCTATCGATGGTGTCAAAACCGCCGATGTTAAGCTGAAACCCGGCTCGGCCGCGGTCGTTTTCGAGAGCGATAAGACCAATTGTCAAAACCTTCTCGATGCTGTTGCTGTGTTGGGTTATAAAGCCTCGGCAAATGCCATGACTGCCGGTGCGGCTACTCACTGCCAAACCGAAGCTAAAACCGCCTCCAGTGCGTCTATTTCCGATGCTATCAAAGCTGAAACGCCGGCGGAAGCCGAAATAGCTGCCAAGAAAGCTAAGACATCATCAGCCGGTTGTCCGATGGCTGTAGCCTGCGCCAAAGCCGGTACCAAGCCAGCCTGCGCTACTCCCGCGACATCAGCTAAAGCCGAAGCAGTTGTTATCGATCCTAAGCCGGCCGTTACGCCTGAGACTCACGCTTGCCCCACCGATACCAAATGCAAGGAACTGAATGATTTCCACGAGGCGATGCATCCTCTGCACATGGCTTTGGAAAATGACGATTTCACAGCTATCCGCGATGGCTACCCGATGCTGGCTCAAAAAGCCGAGGCCCTGAAAAACCTCAACTGTCCCGAAACCTGCGCCGCCAACAAAAAGGATTTCACTCAAAAACGCGATAACCTGATCAAGGAAGTAGCCAATCTTGGCGAGACTGTGAAGGGTATCGACGACAATAAGCTGGCTGAAGAGTTGGACAAGATGCATGCGGCTTATGTGGAGCTTGGTAACCTCTGTGCTGGTGAACATCACTAAAAGTTAAAACATCGCTTTGTCATTCCCGCGGAGGCGGGAATCCAGGGGGGACTGGTAAGGGATTAAGATCACAAGAAAATTTTAGAAGCGGGTTTGGAAAGGCCCGCTTTTTTTTGTGGGGTTAATGTGCTATCGGGTTCCCTGACGATACAATTATCAGATATTTTATTGGACGTGTAGGGGCTGGTCTAAGACCAGCCCGCCAACTGGTCGATCTTAGACACGGCCCCTACTATCGTCGCATATTAATACGCTCCTACAATTACAATCCTGTCGTTCCCGCGAAGGCGGGAACCCAGGGGCGGGCCTGGTTGCACAATCAAACAATTGGTTTCCCGTTTTCCCGGGAATGACAATAAGTAATGTATCATCGAATGGCCGCACCCGACTGCCAAGACTGAGGTCAGGTCAGGCGACACCGACCTCACAGGTAACTTTCGGTCAGATCGCCCGTCAGGGAGACCTAACCGTTAAGTCACGGCTTTCAGCCCGCGACCTGACAGAACAATAAAACCCAAAATATCACTTACCGCCGCCGTTATCGGCCGTCTCAATTATTAGCTTGTTCACAGTCTCTTTCAGCTCTTCTTTTTCGCCGGGTTTAGAATCGACTTTGCCGGCGAAAAGGACATTGATAATTTTCTTCAGAAGATCGAACCAGAACGGCCCGCCGAACGATCATTCTCTTGAAACAACCTTTTGTCATTGTGACAATTCAATCCGAAACAAAATATCGAATATTACATAGTAATGTTATGGTATCGTTTGTTGAAATAATATTTTTTTAGCTTCGTCAATTATAAAGGATGAAAAATGTCCAGACAGAAAGTCGAAAAACGAGCCTTCGAGTATTTCAAGTCAGGTTATTATTGCTCTGAATCGGTATTCAAAGCGATTACCGAGCAGTACTCTGAAAATGTTGATAACTCCTTGTCGAAATTAGCATCAGGGTTTGTGGGAGGTATGGGTTCAAGCCATCAGGAAGCCTGCGGTGCATTGACCGGCGGAATAATCGCTTTGGGCTACCTTTATGGCAGAACTAATCCCGATGATGAAATCCCGGACCTCATCGATTTAGTATTGGAATATAAAAGGCGTTTCGAAAAAGAATTCGACGCCACTAATTGCGGCGTCATCCTTGAACGTTTAGGCAAGCAGGGGGATGATTACGGCAAATGCCGAGAATTAACTGGCAAAGCGGCCGGCTTATTAGCTGAAATCATTAATGAATATCAAAAATCATTGTAAATTACTCAATCTATGAATACACTAATCAGATAAGGAGGAAATCATGGTAGAAATCACCAAATGGATTGATAGAAAATTCGATTTCAATTATCCGGTCGGGGTCTTTCCCTGGATACTCGAAAGACTGAGAGGTACGCCCGCCAGAATCGAGGAGATAATCAAAGATATTCCCTTAGCCGCCTTAACAAGAAAGCCAACCGGCAAATGGTCGATCCAGGAGAATGTCGGGCATCTGATAAAAGTCGAGGAACTTCACGATGGCAGAATCAATGATTACCTGGCCGGCAAGGAATCGCTTCGCCCGGCCGATATGGAAAATCGCCGTACTCACGAGGCCGATTACAACGATCTAAACATTGCTGATATTTTGAAATCGTTCAGGTCCGTCCGGATGAATTTCGTAACCCGACTTGAACAGCAGGATGAAACCATCGTGGCCCGATCGTCTTTTCATCCGAGATTAAAAAAGCCGATGCGCCTAATTGACATGGCCTATTTCGCCGCCGAACATGATGATTACCATCTAGCGGTGATACGGCGGCTGATGTGAGAATACCGCGTGAGGCCGGGTGGCCTCACCCGATCTCATGTATTCCACGCGAAGTAACCCACCCCGCGTCCCAAGACACGTCCGTGCTTGAGGCCGCGGGATAGGGCAACCTGGCAATCTGCAAGTCGCTGAGCTATATATATCCAGATTGCTTCACCCCGCTTGGCGCGGGGATTCGCAATGACAACACAAGGTTTTTCAATAAGCCCTTTAGGAGTGAGGAGATTGACAAAAAAGCTCGTAGTTGATATTATTGGTTGAACAAAAACAAACCTGAATACAGAAGGAGGTTTAAAAGTGAAGAGGATTATCTCGTTGATTGCTTTGTTAGCAATCATCGCCATGGTCGTCGGATGCAGCTGTGCCGGTCCGGCTGAGAAAAGCAAGGCGGCGGAGATAGAATTTGTGGAGAGCGTGCCGGAGGAGACGGTGTACGGTTCTTCCCTTACCGAGCGGCCTGTCCCGGTTTGGCTGGAGATGATAAATGGAGCGACCAGAACTCTGGACTTTGAGGAGTTTTATATCGCGGACAAACCAGGCGAGGCGCTTGAGCCGGTGCTGGCAGCGATAAAGGCCGCGGCCGCCCGGGGGGTGAAAGTGCGGTTCATCGTGGAGAAAACCATGATGGATGAGACCTCGAAGGCTCTGCCGGCTTTGCAGGAAGAGGCGAATATAGAGGCGAGGGTTATCAGTTTCGGTAAAATAGCCGGCGGGGTACAGCACTCCAAGTTTTTTGTAGAGGACGGCCGAGAAGTTTATGTC
>CAZFSN010000256.1:0-3804 GCA_964521815.1 uncultured Ignavibacteria bacterium
CCGCCGATACGCCGACAAACAGATGCTCAGCGTATTTATAGAAAGGATTATCCTTGTATAAAAACGATAAAATGGCCAGAGTCAAGAAAGCGCCGAACCAGGTCCAGAGATCAGTTGAAATATGCATCTTAACCCCTGCTCTTTCTTTCGCGCGCGCGTTCCATGAAAAACGTCACATTGCCGATTATTATAAACAGCATAATCACGATATGAGCGATTGCCTGCGGTCCCATCATCTTTATACCGGGATTGGATTTGGTTTTGTACTTTGGATATTTTCTGATAAGCTCCGATTCGTACTCGGCCGCGCCCTTAATACCGCCCATCAAACCCAGAAGCTGATTAGGCCAGTAAGGATATAAAAGCGGCGCCTGCACGGCGGTCGAACCGCCGGCTACCGGGATGTCGCCGGGATCGCCGGCGAATAAGATCCACTCTTTTATGCCAGGGGTACCGCCGCCCAGGCTGACTATAAGGTCAAAGCTGGTCAGGTTGCGCACCGCTTTCATCATCTCGATATCATCTATATAAGTGCCGGCAACATCGGTGGTGTACATTTTTTTCATGTCGGTGAGAAGAACGTTGATGAGTCCCTCATTACCGGCCTTATAGCCGAGATTGACATAATCCACGCCATATACTTTATCAGGAAATTCTTTTGTTTGCACCGAATCGACCGTGGTCGTAGTCAGATTTTGGCCGGTAGCCCAGAGACACATATAATAAATCTTCAAGCCTTTTTCGTTGCAGTGACGGACCAGCGCGTTAACCATCGGCTGAATTTCCGGCACTGTCGATGGCCCATAATCCAGCGACAGAAGCACTCTCGAACCGGCTGGGAGCGATTCAATTTTATCGAAAATATTTTTTACTATCGGGCCGGCTTTCTCGGTGAATTTTATATTTAAAAGAAGCGGCACGATCACTGATAACGCGATAAACAAAAATATTATTCGCCGGTCGATATTTGAAATTTTATCGATAAACGACATGACTATTTTTCCTCATCCGGTTCGGCGAATGAATCGACTATACCGTTGAAACAGCGAAATTCATCTTCCATTAATTCATCCGTGATTTCAAAATCATCTTCACAATCATTCTTGTCATCTAAAACCAGTTCGCCCGATTTCAAATCAATCAGGTACCATTCGAAATGCGTTTCCAGATGGCGTTTGTCTTCTGAATTCGCGTAATAGCTGAAAATCAGGTTGGAATTGAGCACAGCATCAGCTTGAAGTTTATCCGCGAATTCAGCGGCGATATCCGGTTCTACATGATCGGTGCCGGTGAAATAACTATTGAAATCGCTCCAACTTTGGGCATCATCCAGAAGGTTCTGGATATCGCTATAGCAGATGAATTCGATCTGATCCTCATACCGGTTGGCTAACTTGTTGCAGATATCATCGCTTAAATTTTCATACAGCCCGATCTCGCTATCCGGGGTAAGGTCCATATCTATTACATTTTCTTCATCTTCTACATCGCCTAATTCCTGGCTAACATAGATTTGATTGATCAGCGGCGAGGCAACGACAATAACTTTGTAATCAGTAAAATCGGCGGCATAAATTGCGGTAGCCGTCAAAACGATAATCACTATAGATAAAATTATTCTCATTTCTCACTGCTTTCCGCGCCGATATAGCCGCGTTCGATTCCCAAAATCACCCGAAGCGACATCGAGATCACGCCCAGCGAAATGCCGATCATGATCGCCCGTTGCCCGGCCAGGTTGGGGATAGCCATGATCCAGTTGGCCAGCACCGGGATACGGAAGAAATTAAGCCACGACGGCAGCCAGAACGTGATATAATGCCCAACCGGCGTCCGGCCCAGAAGGATTATAAAGGCTGTCACCAGAAGAATCGTCGCTTCTTTGTTTTTCGCTCGAAACGCCCTATATGATGCCGACGCTACGAAAAACGCCAGAATCGCGAACATGGTGGCTTGAAGCGGCGTGAAAATGTTGTCGTAAATCAAAGTGAAAAGCGAACCGGGCGCGGCTACATCGCCCTGGATACCATTAGGGTTGCCGATTTTGGTCGCGCCCGCTATCAGAGTAATTAAAAAGCCGACAATCGTCACAATCGAAAACGGCCAGTCTTTTTTCTGACTGTAAATTCTATCGCCATGCACCCGAATCAGGTTGCCGCCGCCGAGGATAAACGCGAAAACAGCGATAATATCGAAAAATACCGAGAAATTCTCACCCAGACGGCCAAACGGGTCATGCGGGATAAATACCGAAACCACCAGCACCGCGCCGACAATGGCGGTTATTATTAAGGGTATTTGACGTTTCATCTTAAATTAATAGCGATCTCAATTCAGCGTAAACAAATTCAACATAAACTCATGCCAGTTATTGAAAAAGCCGGCGCCGGTAATCGAATACAAAGTCGCCGCTATCATGCCCAAAATGATCGCGACCATAGCGATAAACTTGCCGACATCCTGGCCTTTCAAACTGCCGAGCTGCTTGGGTTCACCGGATAAATAGGCCGAGGCCGCGAACAGCTCCTCGCCGATTAAGGTATAATCGCAGGCGGCCACGAAAAACGGCAGTTGCGCCGGCATAGCCGTACCGGCTATCTGAATCGCGCCTATCGAGTTGCCGGTCTCGGCGAAAATCAGGCTTTCGGCAAAGAACGATCCCATGTAAAAACAGGTGGCCGGCTTATCGCGCACCATGATACCATCCACGGCGGCTACATAGCCGAACTGCTCATCGGTAAGATAATACACGAAATCATCGGAGTAAGCGTCGATCCGCCCCTCGGCGGCATAAGCGGCCTTGATAGTCTCCCGCGCGGTGGTCATCACGATTGACCGCGACACCGGCATATTAATCCTGATATCGTATTCAGCGATAGTTCGCGCGACCCGGCCTAAAATCGTGATCCCGGCGATAGTCTGCACGTCATCCATATCCCGAATACCGGGGATAAACAGCACCGGCCGGCCCATCTCGGTAGCTCGCCCGACCGCGTCATCGATAGCCTCCAACCCGGCGATTTTGCGGATAAACAGCTTTTTGCCGCGCTGGGCGTGATAGATAAAATAAATAACGGAGCCGCAAATCAAGGCTCCGATCAAAAACAGATATTTCAAATTGAGGTTAAACCATTGCTGATAAGAATGTACCGGCTGGGATAACTCCGATTCGGCCCCGGCCTTGCCATCGGTGGCGACCACCTTATAGACATATTGAACGTGGTCATCCGCGCCGGAATCGATATAGGAATTAACTCCATTGGTAGCCATACCGGTCGAGATGAACTGATCGCTGCCCGCCTCGGCCCGCATGATCTGGTAACCGACTACGTTATTATTGCCCCGGCCGTCATCGGCGGAGAGGTCCCATTTAACCAGTATCTTGCCGCCGCCGTCGCTGGGATTGTCGCGAACTACGATATTAGTCGGCGGGGCCGGCCGCGGATATGGCGGCATGGATATGGAGGCTGAATCTGATGGCGGTTTTTTGGGGGGTTCCTGGGCAGATGCCCCGGTTGAAATCAGACACGTACAAATTAAAAGAAAAAGGGCTAACTTATTTGGCAATCGCGGCTCCCGTTGTCAACATGATCTCACGCCCAACCGGACAATAACGTTTTGCTAATATAGAAAAAGCGTCAGCATAACACAAGTATTAAATTGCCGAATTAATCAAGCGATAAATCCATTATGGCGCGATGCACAATGAGTCAGCATAAAGTAGGTCGGCGTTCCGCCTGAGCGACAGCGAAGGTGAAACCCGACACTCCTGCGATAGGACTGCCCGTAGGGGTCGATCTAAGA
>CAZFSN010000257.1:0-3790 GCA_964521815.1 uncultured Ignavibacteria bacterium
ACCGCTTGAATACAAGTGGACCGCTTATAAAAACACGGTCAAGCTTGTCAGCCCGGCCAACAAGCGTAAGTTCACGATCATAGTTGTCGGCACCGGCCTGGCGGGAGCTTCGGCCGCGGCCTCTTTGGGAGAAATGGGCTATAACGTAATTAACTTGTGCATACAGGATTCTCCCCGCCGGGCGCATAGTATTGCCGCGCAGGGCGGAATAAACGCTTCCAAGAATTATCAAAACGATGGCGATAACGATTGGCGATTGTTCTACGACACGATTAAGGGCGGCGATTTCAGGTCGCGGGAGGCCAATGTCTACCGTCTGGCGGAACTCAGCGGTAATATCATCGATCAATGCGTAGCCCAGGGCGTGCCCTTTGCCCGTGAATACGGCGGCCTGCTGGCTAACCGGTCGTTTGGCGGAGCCCAGGTATCGCGCACGTTCTATGCTCGAGGTCAAACCGGCCAGCAACTGCTCCTGGGAGCCTACAGCGCCCTGATGTGTCAGGTAAAGGCCGGTACGGTCAAGATGTATCCCCGTCACGAGATGCTCGACCTGGTGGTTATCGATGGTAAAGCGCGCGGTATCGTAACTCGCAACGTGATTAGCGGCCAGATCGAATCGTTTGTCGGTGATGCAATTTTGCTATGCACCGGCGGCTATTCGACCGTGTATTACCTGTCTACCAATGCAGTAAACTCTAACGCCACCGCTGTTTGGAGATGCTATAAAAAAGGCGCGTTTTTCGCCAATCCATGTTTCACGCAAATTCATCCTACCTGTATTCCGCAAGAGGGCGAACAGCAATCGAAACTTACCCTGATGAGCGAAAGCCTTCGCAATGACGGCCGTGTTTGGGTACCGAAAACCAAAGGCGACAAACGCCCGGCATCGCAAATACCTGAAGCCGAGCGCGATTACTATCTCGAAAGACGCTATCCGGCGTTCGGCAATCTCGTGCCGCGCGATATAGCGTCAAGGGCAGCCAAGCTGATGTGCGATGATGGCTATGGCGTCGGTTCGACCAGCCAGGCGGTCTATCTTGATTTCGCCGAGGCTATCAACCGGTTGGGCAAAAACGTTATCGCCGACCGTTACGGTAATCTGTTCGATATGTACGAAAACATCACTGCCGAAAATCCTTATGAAACGCCGATGAGAATATATCCCGCGCCGCATTACACCATGGGCGGTCTGTGGGTCGATTACAACCTGATGAGCACCATTCCCGGGCTTCACGTGCTGGGTGAGGCCAATTTCTCCGACCACGGCGCCAACCGTCTGGGGGCAAGCGCGCTCATGCAGGGTTTAGCCGACGGCTATTTTGTGATACCATACACGCTGGGTGAATATCTGGCCGGAGTCAAGCTCAACAAGGTGACCACCGATCACGAGGCATTTAAGGGAAGTATCGATTCGGTCAAGAAAATGACTGACAGGCTGCTTTCTATAAAAGGCAATAAAACAGTCGGCGAAATCCACCGCGAACTGGGTACCTGGATGCGCGATAAGGTCGGCATGGCCCGTGATGAGAGAGGCCTGAAAGAGATCCTGGCTAAAATCCCGAAACTCAAAGAAGAGTTCTGGAACAACGTGAAAGTATCCGGCAAAAACGAGGAGCTGAACAAAAACCTCGAGATGGCCGGACGAGTAGCCGATTACCTCGAACTGGCGGAACTTATGGCTGTCGATGCCTTAAACCGCAATGAATCGTGCGGCGGACATCTTCGCGAGGAATACCAAACTCCGGAGGGCGAAGCTTTGCGCGATGATGCCAACTATACTTATGTAGCCGCCTGGGAATATCAGGGCGATAGTCAACCGGCGAAACTTAACAAGGAAGAACTCAAGTTCGAACGGGTTCAACCATCCCAGCGTTCTTATAAATAGGAGATACGGCGATGAAAGATACATTGAATTTGAAATTAAAAGTTTGGCGTCAGGAAGGCCCGGACAAGCCCGGCAAACTGGTCGATTACGAGGTCTCGAATATATCGCCCGATATTTCGTTTCTGGAGATGCTGGATATTCTCAATGAGGATCTGGTCCGTAAAAACGAACGGCCGATTGAATTCGACAGCGATTGCCGCGAGGGTATATGCGGCACCTGTAGTCTGGTGATTAACGGCGTAGCCCACGGCCCCAAACAATCGATCTGCACCTGTCAACTTCACATGCGCAATTTCAAAAACGGTGAAACGATCACCGTGGAACCGTTCCGTGCCCGGCCATTTCCTATAGTCCGCGATCTGGTCATAGACCGAAGCGCGTTCGACCGGATTATGCAGGCCGGCGGTTTTATCACGGTGCGCACCGGTTCGGCGCCGGAGGCCAATATGATACCAATTCCCAAGGAGCAGTCCGATAAGGCAATGGACGCGGCGGCCTGTATCGGTTGCGGCGCCTGCGTGGCGGCTTGTCCCAACGCCTCGGCCTCGCTATTCGTATCCGCCAAGATCAGCCAGTTCGCTTATCTGCCGCAAGGTAAGATTGAGGCCAAACGGCGCGCGTTGAATATGATCGCCCAGATGGACAAGGAAGGTTTCGGCAGCTGCTCCAATCACGGCGAATGCGAGGCGGTCTGTCCGAAAAATATTCCGATCACGATGATTGCCAAGATGCGCTGGGAGTTCATGAAAGCCGCAGTGAGCTAATGGTACGTTGTCGGGTACGGAGACCCGACAACACGTAGAATAATAGAAAAACCTGTCATTGCGAGGAGCGAAGCGACGAAGCAATCTGTCGGATTTCAGCAGAATCTATAACTTATCATATAAATCCAGCCAATCAGGATTTATCGAATTTATTAGTTCCATTTTCTTCTTACGCTTACCTGCTTTGATCTGTTTTTCTCTGGATATAGCATTATAAGAATCATCGAATATCTCGTAGTAAACTAATTTATCGAGATTATATCTATTGGAAAACCCTTTAGTAAGTTTGTTCTTGTGTTCATATACACGTTTTAAAAGATTTCGTGTAACTCCTGTATAAAGTACGGTGTTATTCTTATTTGTTATAATGTACACATAATATTGTTGATTCATCTCAAGCCCTCAGCCACATTCAACAGATTGCCGCGGTTGGCCTTCGGCCGCCCTCGCAACGACAGGACCTTCGAAAAAGCGCCGTCATTGCGAGGAGCGAAGCGACGAAGCAATCTGTTAGATTTTAGCAGAATCTCTCTTTATCTTCGTCTATGCTTGAAAAAAATACATTATTATACCGGATAGATTTTATCGCAATAACCTTCATTCCCCATATTAATTAACCAAACTTCTTTAAAATTAAAATCTAAATTGCGACATCTATTTCTTAATTCTCCAAGTTCGTTGCTCGTAACTGGCATTGGAACAGATTCAATTAACATTATAATATTTTTTGATTGAGGGGAATAATGATCATTACATGCACTTATTTTATCTATTATATAGTCAATTTTTTCAACAATTGTCTCCGCTACTTCCAAATCTTTATTCCACGCATTTAAATAGAAATCATCATAATGATCCGTGATTACCTCAAATTTGGATAAATATCGAAAAATATAGTTTAGCCATTTATCGTCTTCATCTTTATTAAATTCCGCTTTAAAACGCCTATTAATTAGATGTTTATCAATAAACATACAAATTGCGCCTGCCAAATTATCGATTTCTTCTTTCTTTGTTGGCGCTTTTATATAGCATACATTTAGCTTACACTTAAATCTATATTTCTTCCCTACTTCTATTATTTTTTCACCCGCTATAGCACTTTGATTGGTAATTTTATAATAACAAGGCGGATATTCCA
>CAZFSN010000258.1:0-3737 GCA_964521815.1 uncultured Ignavibacteria bacterium
AGCTGTTTACATCGGGCGTGGTCGCTATTTTCGGTGATATTTTTACACTAATTGTAATTGTTATCATGATGCTGGTCATTAACTGGCGGCTGGCATTAGTCATATTTTCGGTTCTGCCGTTTCTGATAATCGCCACTTCGATATTCCGTAAAAAAGTCCGTCAAGCTTACCGGGATGTCAGGACCGCGACCGCCAGAATCAACGCGTTCGCGCAGGAACATATTACGGGCGTCACCGAGGTTCAGTGTTTTACCGCCGAAAAGCGAACGTTTGGCGCGTTCGATGACATTAACCGGGAGCTAAGAGGCGCGCATGTCAGATCAGTGCTTTACCGCCGAGGAAAGGACATATAACGCTTTCGATGATATCAACCATGAGTTAAGAGGCGCGCATGTCAGATCGGTATTTTATTACGCCGTGTTTTTCCCGTTCGTGGAATTGATAGGAGCGATATCATTGGCTTTGATAATCGGCTATGGCGGCAAATTGGTACTGGGCAGCTTGTTGACAATCGGCGCGTTGGTAGCGTTTATCCAATATGCCGACAGGTTCTATCAGCCAATCAGGGACTTATCGGAGAAATACAATATTCTTCAATCGGCCATGGCCTCATCGGAGCGAATATTCAAACTCCTTGACACGGATAGCGAGATAATGAACCCGGCCATAGCGGCCGCGACAACCACTCTTAATGGCGGAATAGAATTTAAGGATTTTAGTTTTGAATACGAGGAAAACAACCCCGTCTTAAGGGATATCAATCTTAAAATCGAACCGGGCGAGAAAATCGCCATAGTGGGGGCGACCGGTTCAGGCAAAACCACGCTGGTAAGCCTTCTATGCCGGTTTTACGAATATAAAAAAGGCGATATTCTGGTGGATGGGATATCCTTGAAAGATATGAACGAAAAAGACCTTCGGGAAAATATCGCGCTGGTGCTTCAGGATGTATTTTTATTCTCCGGTGATATCGCCAGAAACATACGATTGTTTTCGGAAAAAATCTCCGATGAGACGGTTAAGCACTCGGCTGTCGAAATCGGGGCGGATAAATTTATCTCGCGACTCGAGGGCGGCTATGATTATCAACTCACCGAACGGGGCGCGAACCTCTCGGTGGGGCAGCGTCAGTTGATAGCTTTTGCCCGGGCTCTGGCTTTCGACCCGGCCATACTCATTCTCGATGAAGCCACTTCATCTATTGACACCGAAACCGAGATATTGATTCAAAAAGCCTTAAGAAAGCTGTTAGCAAATCGCACGTCGATCGTTATCGCGCATCGGCTTTCGACAATTAAGGGAGTAGACAGAATCGTAGTGATGCACAAAGGTCAAATAAGAGAAAGCGGGACGCATGAGGAACTTCTGCGAAAACAGGGTATTTACTATAAGCTGTACCAGCTTCAGTATAAAGACCAGGAGGTTTTGGTAAATAATGGGAATGTATGATGACAGATTAGAGGCCGCCATTGAGGCATCGAAACGGGCCGGGATTTACCTGATGGAAGCGCTGGGACAAAAAAGAGATATCAGTAAGAAGGGTGTCGTCGATATGGTAACCGACGCCGACAGAGAAGCTGAAATGATTATTCATAATATAATCTCCGAGGAGTACCCGGATGATGAATTTCTGGCGGAGGAAGGAACACGGGATGAAGGCAGTTCCGGCTTGATGTGGATTGTTGATCCTCTCGATGGCACTACTAATTACGCTCATCGCTTCCCGGTGTTCTGTGTGTCAATTGGTCTGGTCAAGGATGGCCTGCCGCAGGCCGGCTGTATTTATAATCCGAACCTCGATGAACTTTTCACCGCCCAAAAGGGCGAAGGCGCGTTTTTGAATGGCGAGCCGATTCATATATCGGATAATGATCAACTGATAAATAGTTTATTGGCAACCGGATTTCCCTACGATATTCGCGAATCCGATCAGGACAACATGAATAATTTCTACGCGTTTTATAAAAATGGCGCTCAGGCTGTCCGGCGGGCCGGTTCGGCGGCCCTGGATTTAGCCTATACGGCTTGCGGTCGTTTCGATGGTTTCTGGGAGATGAAACTTCGCGCCTGGGATATCGCGGCGGGGATATTGCTGGTTGAGGAAGCCGGCGGCAAAGTCACCGATTTCTCCGGCGGTCCGGTCGATTTATTCAAAGGGGAAGTGCTGGCTTCTAATGGCAAAATTCATGCTACTATGCAGAAAGTGATAGAGGAAGCGGCTAAATTACGGTTGCAATAGTATAAAAATCCGTAGGGGCACAGCATGCTGTGCCCCTACGGGTTATTATCTTAATTATGAGTTGGTCTCTAAAACGATTACGATAAATGAGCTATAAAATTATCCCTGCCACTCCAGCGGAACCATCCTCAAATACTCGGTGGTCCGTTTCTTCTGCTCCAGGTCATTCCAGACACGTTTGATCTGATCTGTGGTTAAACTCAGTTCCCGAGCGACATCCTCGGCGGGTATGTTGTTTTCCAGAGCGTACCAGATCGAATCCATGGTCTTGAATTTCAAGCCGAAGAAAAACTCTTCCTGCGTTTGCTCATCGGGGTAAGTATCGGTAGTAGGCGTCCGTTGACGGATGCTATTCGGCACGCCCAGATATTCGGCCAGCTGGAATACCTGCGTTTTGAACAGATGAGCAATCGGCTTGCAGTCGGCTCCGCCGTCGCCATATTTCACGAAAAAGCCCTGCTCGTGTTCATTCTTGTTGCCGGTACCGATAACGGCATAGTTTAGCCGTTCGGCATGGTAATAAAGCGTGAGCATTCTGATACGCTGTTTCATATTTGAAGCCGCGACTATTTGCAAATATTCTTTTACAGGCAAACGTTTGGTTTGCGGTTCGCCGCCGGGGGGAGTGATAGTCAGCCTGAAAATATTGAACCTGTTTTGCTCGAGAATATTAGTCGGTAATACGATTTTAGCTTTCCAGCCGGGTTTATAATCGGGGAAGACTTTGGCAATCGCCTCATCCCGACGGGTATAGCAACCCGCGCCTTTTAAAGCTTCAGTGACATCCTCAAGTATATGCTCATAACCGAAGGTCTTTGCCAGTTCTCGTCCCAGCTCGGCCGATTCCGGCGAAGAATCCTTATCGGGAAGCAGTACTCCCAGCATCTTTTCGGGACCGAAAGCCTTACTGCATAGAGCGGCTACTACGGCTGAATCGATCCCTCCGGAAGTCCCGACTACGGCGCCGCCCCGTTTCATTTGCACATAGACCTGATTCTGCAGCATTTCAATCAGTTGATCAGCTACTTTTTTACAATCGATATTCAACGCGTCCACTGAAAATGACATTATTTCACCTCTCTCTTGAGATAATCTTCGACTAATTGGAATTTCTTGATTTTGCCGGAAGGCGTCTTAGGCAAAGCTTTGATCTCGATAATCTCCTTCGGCAATTTAAACGGCGCCAGGTTGAGCCGGAGAAATTTACGCAGTTCTTTGACATCGACGCCATCGCCGGTAACGATGAATGCTATTATGATCTCGCCCAATATCTCATCCGGTACGCCGATTACCGCCGTTTCGATCAAGCCGGGATATTCGGCGAATACCTCCTCGATCTCTTTAGGCGATATTCTATGAGCGCCGCTTTTTATCATATCCGATTTGCGGCTGACAATATAGAAATACCCATCTTCATCGACTTTAGCCAGGTCACCGGTATGAAGGCCATCCTTTTTGAGCACTTCTTTGGTTGTTTCCGGTTGATTCCAATAGCCGG
>CAZFSN010000259.1:0-3731 GCA_964521815.1 uncultured Ignavibacteria bacterium
AAGATTACATAGCGATTGATTTGGAGTACTTGCGTATCGACACGATATTGGGTGTCGATCTCTATCTTCAAAGCTCCAATAGATTCATTTTATATCGAAGCCGCAATGTTCCATTTAATGATAAAGTCAGAAAAAACCTGATAATTAATGGTGTCAAGCAATTACATATAGCCTCAAGCGATTCTGAAAAATACGCCCGCTATATCGAAAATAATCTTGGCAACATCCTGGCCGATGCTAACGTTAATATAGAAAAAAAACGGCAGTTGGTGTATGATAGCAGCATGTCAATCGCCCGCGAGTTATTGAAAGACCCGACCTCCCCTACAACCGTCAAGCGAGCCACAAAAATAGTTGAGGGCATAGTCGATCTACATCAGAAGGACACCGGCGACTTCCGGAAAATAATCCAGTTGATGCCTTTTGACTATAGCATAATCAGTCATAGCGCTAACGTTGCTACCTATAGCATCGCGATAGGAAAATCTCTCGGCATCCAAAAAAGCGATCTTTATGAGTTGGGACTAGGGGCCTTGCTTCACGATATCGGTAAAAGCAAAATCCCTAAAGAAATCTTAAATAAGCCCGCCCGATTGACCTCCGATGAATTCAATAAGGTCAAGGAACATGTCATATTAGGAATGGATATGGCCGGCAATAACCCCCTGATACCCAAACAATCCCTGATCCCTATACAGTGCCATCACGAAAGACTATCCGGTATCGGCTACCCTCGAGGTATTAAGGATAGTAATATCCCACTGTATGGCCTGATTACAGGCGCAGCCGACAGTTTCGACGCGATGACAACTAATCGGGTGTATCAAAAAGCGTTAACGACATACACTGCGCTGGAAATGCTTCTGGAGGAAACCGATAATTACGACAGGCGGGTATTGATGGAACTGCTGAGACTGATGGGGCCGGAAAAAGTATTAAAAACACAATCAAGTGAAATCAATCTGAGCATTATTTAATAATAATTCCGTGTATGGCGGGCAAGGTACCGCTTAATCGATTATAGAATGTTCGGCCTGAATTCTTTTTGTACTGTCACAGACAAATATTACCGCAACGAATCAAATATAACCGATAGCTTCAACTTCAATTAGAGCATCTTTGGGCAGCCTGGCAACTTCAACTGCGGCCCGGGCCGGCAGGACACCTTCAAAGAATTCAGCGTAAATTTCATTAACCTTGTTAAAATCACCGAGGTCCTTAAAATAAACCGTGACTTTTATCGCTTTATCCAGACCACTTCCGGCGGCTTCGAGCACAGTGCCCAGGTTTTTAAAAACCAGGCGAGCCTGTTTTTCTATCGGGCCTGTTTCCAGCTTGCCGGTGACCAGGTCGATAGGAATCTGTCCGGAACAGAAAACCAGATTGCCAAAAATAATTGCCTGCGAATATGGACCAATCGGCTTTGGGGCCGCCTCAGAAAAGACAGCTTTCTTCATCCATCCTCCTAAATTATCCCTAAAATTATTTTAACGAGTACCAATTCATTACTATAAAATACGGGAATTTGCAAATAGAGAATGAAGTGAATAACACTTTTTAAACTCGCCAGTAATCTATCCAGAAATATATCTATCGTTAATGGCTTGTCGGCTTCGCGACTCATAACGAGTTATTAATCAACATGTTATAAGTTTAGCGTTTAGGTTTCTTTGGGTTATTAATGACAATAATCATACTAATTTGCGGAAAATCTCCGATAAATAAAAAAACGGATATTTTAAAATTAAAAAAGGGATTAAGTAATTCGCTAAAATAGGGAAAAAAGACCATTAACCAGGTGATAAGATAAAAATCAAAAAATAACAAGGACTTACAGCAAATTTGGTTTTAGAATGAAGCTTGCAAAACTAAGGCCGGTTGCTGATTGTACTTGACAATTTTTATGAGAACTTTATCTTGTAAGTTTGAAAAATTTTGGGGCGTCGACAAGTGGTAAGTCACCAGCCTTTGGAGCTGGCAATCCCAGGTTCGAATCCTGGCGCCCCAGTTAACCTATTTGGCGAAAGTGAGGATAAAGTGCCGGATGAGATAAGAATTTTCGCGGGAAATTCAAACCGGCCGCTGGCTGTCAAGATTGCCGATTATATTCATCAGCCCCTCTCGGCTTGTGAGGTTTCGCGCTTTTCCGATAAAGAAATCTTCGTCAAGATCGATGAGAACGTGCGGGGTATGGATGTTTTTATCATTCAATCGACTAATCCGCCGGCTGAAAACTTCCTCGAATTGGTAATCATGGCTGATGCCGCCCGCCGGGCTTCCGCGCGAAGAGTCACCGCGGTAATCCCATATTTCGGTTATGCCCGCGCCGACCGTAAAGACCAGCCCCGCGTAGCTATAACCTCCAAGCTGATCGCCAACATGATCACTATCTCCGGCATCAACCGGGTTATCCTGATGGATCTTCATGCCTCACAAATTCAGGGCTTTTTCGATATTCCGACCGACCACCTGTACTCGGCCAGAGTATTCAACCGCTTTTTCATGAAAAAAAATCTGTCAAACCTGGTGATCCTGTCGCCGGATGTCGGTTCAACAAAAATAGCCAGAGCCTTCGCGGAAAAACTTAACGCTAACCTGGCTATTATCGACAAACGCCGCCCCAAAGCCAATAAAGCCGAGGTGATGAATATAATCGGCGAGGTTAAGGACAAAAATATCATTATTCGGGATGATATGGTTGATACAGCCGGGACTATTATAAAAGCGGCCGAAGCGGTACATAAAGGCGGGGCGGGAAAAATAATAGCCTGCTGTACGCACGGTGTGCTGTCGGGTAATTCCATCAAAGGTTTGGATGATAGTCCGATTGAGAAAATTTATCTTACCGATACGATCGATATGGGTCCGAAAAACTTGCCTGAGAAATTTGAGATTTTATCGGTGGCCAGCCTTCTGGGCGAGGCAATTTTAAGAATACATGCCGAACGCTCGGTATCGAGTTTGTTCGATTGATCTTTGACAATTAGTCGAGAAAAAAATAAAATGTTAATAAGGAGTAATTAGATGAAAGAGATAACCCTCGAGGTATCATCCAGAGAGACCTCGGGCAAAGGTGTAGCCAGAAAACTGCGGGCGATTGATAAAATCCCGGCGGTAGTCTATGGCAAAGATATTGAACCTAAATCGCTGGTTATAGATTATGATCATTTCCACGCGAAATATCACAACGTACATGGCGAAAATATTTTGGTAAACTTAAAAATCGATGACCAGATTTCCCAGAACAAGGCTCTGATCAGGGATATGCAGCATGATCCCGTTTATGGCGGTATCCTGCATATCGATTTCCAGTACATTCAGATGAATCAGAAAATCCATATGCCCGTGCAGGTTAAATTGTTCGGCATAGCCGATGGCGTGAAAACATTCGGCGGCGTACTGCAATGGACTCATAGAGAGCTGGATGTATTGGCTTTACCGCAAGATTTGCCCGAATCAATCGATATTAACATCGAAGAAATGAATATCGGCGACGCGATTCATATCAAAGATTTGGATTATCCCAATCTTGAGTTTTTAGGTAAGGCTACCGAGACTATTGTAAGTGTGATCGCGCCCAAACTTGTCAAGGAAGTAACGGTTAGCGCCGAGGGCGAAGAAGGCGCCGAAGCTATCGAAGCCGCTCCTGCCGAAGATTCCAAAGCCGAACCGGAAGTTATTTCCGAAAAGAAAGCGACTGAACGTCACGCCGGCAAAGATAAAGAAAAAGA
>CAZFSN010000260.1:0-3682 GCA_964521815.1 uncultured Ignavibacteria bacterium
GATTGTACGGGTGAAGACCTGGTTTGGGATGAAGGTCTTGATTGTTCTACTCCTTGCCCGGTACCAAGTCCCGGCGATAACTGCGAAGTGCCGATCGATCTCGTGGTTGACGATCTGCCTTACGAGCACGCCGGCGAGACCACCTGTGGCAGAGGGGACGATTACAATAATACCTGTCTGGGCAATTACGACTATGATCAGGATATTATCTATTCATTTAAAAACAATGGAGACGTGACGGTTTACTTAAGCGCTGATGTAACCAACTCTTCCAACTCCTATATCGGTATGCTTATCGATGACACATGTCCTCCTGGCGGCATAGGCGAATGTATCGCCATGACGACGACATCGACCCTGCATGAACTACATTTGACTGATGTACAGGTTGGAGCCGGCGAGATAGTCTACATTATGGTCGATTCATGGGCCGAATCCGGATGTGCTCCCGACTACGGAATCACTTCATTCGATATGGCAATTGACGCTTCGACAACCCCGTCGCTTGGCCGTTGCTGCTATTACGATGAGACTCCTCCGGATTTGTATCACCCATTATGCGCGGCGCCGGTCACCGATGAAGATTGCGATGCTTTAATCGGTACTTTCAGCGGTACCTGGACTGCAGGAATAATGGATTGTGGAACCGATCCCTGCATGGTCCCACCCGATAACGACAGTTGCGCTCATGCTATGCCGGTAACGGAAGGTACCTATACGGTAAACAACCTGATGGCTGTAACCGATGGCGTAGGGACTCATTATATTTACAAGAACGTTTGGTTCTGTTACACTGCCGGTATGGATGGCACCGCGCTCCTTGATCTTTGCGGCTCTATTTTTGATACCAAGATGGCCGCATATACCGGTTGTACCTGTAATCCTCTTGGTGCAGAGAAGGGTTACAATGACGATGACATTATCCCCGTCTGTGAGGTTGATTATAACCAGTCAGCGTTCTTTATGGATATTGTCCAGGGAGAAACCTACTTAATTGAAGCTGGTAGCTATTCCTCCACCAATGGCGGCGATATTGTTTTGAATATCACCGAGTACCCGCCCTGCGTCGTCGATTGTCCTCCCGGTGCAACAGTTGATCCTGAAGTCGAATGCTATGATGAGTACGATGACGTAACCAATGGCGGCTGTAACTCCACGCCTCCAGTGTTTGGCACAGTCTCATTGGGTGAAACTGTTTGCGGTACTGCCGGTACATACGCTTCTGGAACCTCTACATACCGTGATATGGATTGGTTTGAATTGACTCTTACCGAACGGAAATTCCTAAACGTTTCCGGTAAAGCCGAATTCCAATACGCGATATGGGTAGAGAAACCCGGAAAGGCTGGCTTTGAGTGCGATAGTTCTATCACCCTTGCATTTGACACCGCCATGCCCTGTTCGACACTTACGCTTGATTCGGTGCTAGTCGAACCCGGAACATACTGGATTATTGCCGCCCCGGCTAACTGGAGTGAATGGGATTGTTCCAGCACTTACTATTTCACCGTAGCCAGTTTTGAAGCTCCTGAAGCGCCGGCAAACGACCTTTGTGAGAACGCTATTGATGTTGGCGCCCTCCCGGCTTCACTTGCCGGCACAACTAACTGGGCTTCGATTGATTATGGATTCCCCGCTTGCGGTTATTCTATCACCGCACCGGGTGTCTGGTATAAGGTTACCGGAACCGGCAATACAATGACAGCTTCATTATGCGGAACGGCCTCGGAAGATGCCTGGGACAGCAAAATATCTGTCTATTGTTATGATTGCGACTACCCGATTTGTGTTGGCGGTGATGACGATGGATGCGATGCTCCAGTAGGCTCAATGTCAACAGTTAGCTGGTGTTCTGCGCCCGCTACGGATTATATGATTCTGGTGCATGGCTACACAACCGGCGATTTCCAGCTTGATGTAACCGATGATGGAACGGAATGTCTCGATCCGATTAGTTGTTCATGGGCTACAGGTCGTTGTTGCGACTATACAGATCCTTATGATCCAGTTTGTGAAGTACTAACCTACCCGGATTGCATCGATATGCATGGCTTACATGCCATCTGGACGGAAGGCCTTGATTGCTCTACTCCATGCCCGGTGCCATCTGATTGCAATAATCCTATTGTTGTTTCCCTGCCGCCGGCTGAATGGCCGTTTGTCCATGACAGCACTACCTGCGGCGGAGAAGACAGCTATTCGGAAACCTGTCTTGGTTCATATGACGGTGATGAAGACATAATGTATGAAATCACCTTTGCTTCGGATGGTTACTATAAATTCACGCTTGATCCGGGGACAACTACTTGGACCGGATTCCTGCTGGATGGTACTTGCCCGCCGAGCGCGGATGAGTGTATCGCCACTTCTACAACTTCCAGTGCCGTTCCGCATGGGTTTAGTATATTCCTTGAGGCCGGTACTTACTATCTCATGGTAGATATTTGGCCTTCCCCATATTACTGCTATGACTACACCTTGACGATCGATGAATTACCTTACGGTATCATAGGTGTCGATCCGACAGAAATTCAAGGTAGTGTTGATGCAGTCGGTCCCGGTAATACCGATACAGATGTGATCACTGTCTCCAACACCGGTACGGACTCGCTAAAATTCACCGCGGAAGCATTTATGGATCCTGTGGTTACCAGGGCTGATGGGACCGTAGAGCGTTATACCCTACCGCCTGATCCGCATCCCTCAACCGCTGTCAGTCAGAATCCTCTCGGATACCGTGAAGCCAATGATAAAGATGGCGGCCAGGAGCCATATTATCCGCCGGTGCTGTCTAGCCATGGCGGTCCTGACGCTTTTGGTCATTATTGGATTGATTCCGATAATTTCGGAGGGCCAACATTTAACTGGCTGGATATCACTGATCCGGTTGCCTATCCGGGCGCTGTTTCGATAGCGACAGCTGATGATGGTACTTACGGCAGCCCGCTTAACTTGGGCGGCTCATTTTCTTACTATGGTAACGCCATAACCTATTTGACTCTCGGCTACAATGGGGTCCTCGAGTTAGAGGCTAGTGCCAGCATTTACTCGAGTAATGATCCTATTCCCACTAGCACTACTCCTAATAACATAATTGCCATGATGTGGGATGACCTGGATTCCGCCGAACCCGGTATGGGTGGTGAAATATGGTTCTATACCGACGCTAATCAAACGATCGTTTCCTTCATCGATGTCGTTCGCTATTATACCAGTTACCACTATACTTTCCAGGCAATTCTTGATCACGCGACAGGTGATATCAAGTTGCAATATCTAACCATGGAAGGTGATAGGCAAGACGAGGCTACAATCGGTATAGAAAATTCTACTGGTACTGATGGGCTTCAGGTTGTCTATAATGCGTATTACGTGCACGACGACCTGGCAATACTGTTCAATACTACCGCTCCCCCGCATGATTGGCTTACTGTTGATCCGTTAGCTGATACGATTCTCGTTGGTGGCGCACCTGTAGAACTCACCGTGACCTATGATGCCGAAAACCTTACCCCGGGAATTTATACCGGCAGGATTGACTTCAGTTCTAATGATCCGTCTAATCCGTTGGTATCTGTCCCGGCTACATTTGCGGTGGTCCTCGGCGCATGTTGTGTTGGCACTGAGTGCGTAGCGACAAATACTGAGGCTCAGTGTACAGACCTCACCGGCACCTGGTATG
>CAZFSN010000261.1:0-3665 GCA_964521815.1 uncultured Ignavibacteria bacterium
CTACCGCTGTTTATGATGATGGCGGTGATATTGTCGAATCAGGTCCGTCCAATGAAGCTCATGCCACTCCCGCCGGCGGCGGTCAGTTATCGGCCGATCCTTCCGTAATGGACGAGGAGTGTCCTCCCGGCCAAATACTTTATGAGGATATGGATTTGATCAACGCTGGTGACCTACCAGTGACCTTCAGCATAGTTGCTTCATCTGAAGATGCTTTATTAACGGTCCATGAAGTCCCCTACAGGGACGGCGCCGTTCAAGCCAAGTTCTTCAATAACAACGACGAATCCGAGAAACTACAGATCGCTGATGACCAATTCCCGCCGGTTGTTACCGGTTCGGGCGGTCCGGATGCGTTCGGCTATGTCTGGATCGATTCCGACGAACCGAATGGCCCGGATTTCGGCTGGATTGATCCCAGCGGTCATACGCCATTATCTTTAATGGATGATGACAATCAGGGACCATTCCAGATGGCGTTTGATTTCCCATTCTATGGTCAGACTTTCTCCACATTCAGAGTTTGTTCCAATGGCTTTATTTCGTTTACAAGCAGCTTAACCTCCTATACTAATTACGAACTCCCGAGTGCCAGCGCGCCGGAGAATATCATTGCCCCATTCTGGGATGACTTAAATCCAGGTGGTGGCGGGCAGGTTTATTGGTACACCGACGCTCAAATGACAGTCGTTTCCTGGGTTAATGTCCCGGCTTACGATTGGGGCGGCGGTACCGGCCCATTCACGTTCCAGGTTATCCTTTATGCCAACGGCAGAATCATGTTCCAATACCTGGATATGAATGAACCTTTGTCACTTGAGACAATAGGCATTCAGAATGCCGACAAAACGATCGGTTTACAGATGGCTTACAACCAGTTCTACGCTTATAGCGGTCTGGCCACTTTGATAAAGACCGGTTGGCTTAGCTGTGATCCGACTGGTGGAACGGTACCCGCGGGTGGAACCGTCACAGTCAGCGTTATGATGGACGCCTCTGATCTCGACGTTAATGTCTATCATGGATCGTTGACGATTAATGCTCAAGATGTTAACGGCGATTTGCCGCAGATTATCGTACCGGTTACATTAGATGTCAGAGTTGGTATTGACGATGACAATAACGGTCTGCCGCAGGCATTCGCCCTGTCGCAGAATTATCCCAATCCGTTTAACGCCAAAACATCGATTGAATTCGCGCTACCGGAAGCCGCCAAAGTTGACCTAAGCGTATACAACATGCTGGGTCAAAAAGTGGCTACTCTGGTATCGGCCGAATTACCGGCAGGCAATCATTCGGTCAACTGGGATGCTTCGGATGTTTCCTCCGGTGTGTATTTCTACAAAATCACCGCCGGCGATAAAACCGAAGTCCACGAAATGACATTGTTGAAATAACTACTCAATAACAATTTCGCGAAAGGCCCCCTAACCGGGGCCTTTTTATTTTGCCTCGATATATTTGACGGCGCCTATAGTCTTAAGATATAATCTGCTTATATTAAATATTCGGCGTCGTCAGGAATCCTTTCCTGCCCCGAATAACTGCATCGTAAATCGTCAGGGAAGGATTCCTGACGACGCGAGAAAAATATCATTGCGAGGAGCGAAGCGACGAGGCCGTCAAGGCACGTCCGTGCAATCTGTCATTCTTTTGGAACAACCTCAGGATTCCTGAAGACGCTAGAAAGTACAAATAATACATGCTAGAAATCATCGAACTCTATTTAGAAAGCTTAAGACTGGAAAAAGGCGCCTCGCTTAATAGTGTCGAGGCTTATTCCCGCGATCTCAACCGATTCATAAAACATTTCCCTAAAACGAACCTGGCCGATATTTCATCGCTGGATATCACCGATTACTTGTTAAAACTTCAGCAAAGAAAATTATCATCCGGATCGATTGCCCGCAATCTCAGCGCGATTAAGGGATTATTCAAATACGCGGTTAGAACCGGCAGGCTGAAAAACAACCCGGCCGCGGCTATTGGCGGCCCTAAAATATTTCGACCTCTGCCCGATACGCTGTCAATTGAGCAGATCATAAAAATACTATCCCTTCCCGATCAATCGACCAAACTGGGGCTTCGCGACAGGGCGTTACTGGAATTTCTTTACGGTACCGGCGCCCGGATTTCCGAGGCTTTAAATTGCCGGACCGATGATTTGATTCCGGAAATGATGTTGGTCAAACTTCTGGGTAAGGGTAAAAAAGAACGCGTGGTGCCTCTGGGTAAAGTCGGCTGGCAAATTCTTAAAAAATACCAAACCGAATCCCGTCCCTTATTGGCCAATAATAAAAGCGCCGATTATATTTTCCTGGGCAATCGCGGCCATCCGCTCAAACGTATGGCCGGTTGGCGGATTGTCAAAAAATACTGCCTTCTGGCCAATATTACTAAAAACATTTCGCCGCACACTTTTCGTCACAGTTTCGCCAGTCATCTCCTGGCCGGGGGCGCCGATCTATTAGCGGTACAGGAATTGCTCGGGCATGCCGATATATCTACTACGGAGATCTATACCCATCTGGATCGTGATTTTATTATCTCCGAACACAGGGAATTCCACCCGAGGGAAAAATGGAAGAAATTGTAGCTAAAGATAAAACTAAAAACAGCCAAAATAAACACAGTTCCGTGCCTAATTTCCATTGCGCTCTGATTCAGAGAGGGACGGCGGTCGAGGACAGGATTATTCGGACTATCAAGCCGTATAACGTAATTATCCATAAATTTAACTCAATCGAAGAACTTTATACCCATAGCCAACGCGTGATTTTGGAAATGATAGTTATCGCCGGCAATGGCCCGGCCGGCTGGATGTTGGAACTTTTGCCCCGTATCAAGCGCGATTCGACATTGCAGTTCGTGCCGGTGGTTATGTTTCATCCCTCGCCGGATAAAAGAGATGTTGTTGAGGCTTATCGTTATGGCGTCGATGAGGTTATAAACAGTTTCTGGGATATCGAATTGGTCACCGCCAAGATGGAGATGTTGATCGCCCGGTCCAAACGCGATTTGGGCGTAAACCCTACCACCAAATTACCGGGGCCGGCCGCTATCGAACAGGATATCAATATGCGTCTCAGAAACGGCGAATATATCGCCGTGTGCTACGCGGATTTGGACAATTTTAAGGCTTATAATGACTACTATGGCTATGTCTACGGCGATAAAATAATCCTCATGACCGCCCATATAATACGAACCACCGTCCATGATCTCGTTCCGAACGGTTTTGTCGGCCATATCGGCGGGGATGATTATATTTTCGTGATACCGTTTGCCAAAGTCGATATCGTTTGCAAAAACATCATCTCGACTTTCGACAAGATGATCCCTATCCGTTACGAGGAAGAAGACCGCGAACGGGGCTATATCGATGTAGGCAACCGGTTCGGTAAGATAGAGCGCTTTCCGATAATGACCATTTCTATAGCTGTCATTCCCAATCATGACAAGGCGTTCACTCACGTAGCGGAGATGTCTCATATGATGGCCGACTTGAAGAAATTCACCAAGACCAAGCCCGGTTCGAACTATATGATTGAACGACGGAAGAAATATTAGGTCTTATTTCAGTAACATCACCTTATCGCAGGCGTCATATTCGCCGGCCGTGATTCTGTAGAAATACATCCCCGAACCAAGACCATCCGGGCGCC
>CAZFSN010000262.1:0-2543 GCA_964521815.1 uncultured Ignavibacteria bacterium
TTGTAATATAAAGTATAGATTTTCTGAAAGATAATTGATTGCACCCGAGGATTAATCAGGTGCAATCGTGATGTTGTGTTGTGGCAACAACATCAACGTGTGTATCAAAACAAGGGTCTATTAAACCTTTTTCTGGGAATCAGATTTCGATTAATCACATTTTTTCTCATCAGCATAATTGGGAGGTGTATAAACGTATCCATAAGGATGAACTTCGAATGGTTGAGGTTAAGGAAGTTGAGAAGATGCTTCGATGTGGGGAGTTGGGATATCGGTTGTATTGTTGTTCTGGTTGCGGGGAGGTGAAGGTTGTTCATTTTGGATGTAATTCTCGGGTTTGTACTCATTGTGGGAAACGGTTTACGGATAAATGGGCGGAGAGTATTGCTGGGAAGACGTTTGATGTGAAACATCGTCATGTGGTGTTGACTATTCCTGCGGATCTTCGTTTTGTTTTTTATGAGGATAGATCATTGTTGAAGGTGTTGATGGATGCTGCGATTGCTGCGGTGTCTCATGTTATTGAGTGGATTTTGAATTATGAGGCTGTTCCTGGTTTGGTGGTGGTGTTGCATACGTATGGGAAGGATATGAAGTTTAATCCTCATTTGCATTGTTTGGTGACAGAGGGTGGTTTTAAGGGGAATGGTATGTGGGTTGATGTGAATTATTTTCCTTTTAGGATGTTGCGTATGTCTTGGCAGTATCAACTGTTAACTTTGTTGGGGGAAACCTTAGATAGTACGGTATGGTGTCGGCGGTTGATAGACCGGATGTTCAAACTGTATCCTGATGGTTTTTATGTGCGGGCTAAGGATACGATTACACGTAAGAAGGGTATGGTGCGGTATATTGGTCGGTATGTTCGTCATCCTGCGGTTGCTGAAAGTAGAATTGTTTCTTATGATGGTAAGGATGTGATTTTTTGGTATAAGGATGATGGTGGTGTTGTTCATTTTGTGACTATGGGGGTTGAGGAGTTTATTCATGCGGTGATTGATCATATTCCTGATGAGCAGTTTAAAACAATTCGTCATTATGGGGTGTATAGTAGGGGGATAAAGCGGAAATTTAAACGGTTATATAGCTTGGTAAGTATAGTTCAGAAGAAATTGACTAAAATTATTGGAATGCGTGATTCATGGACTCCAGTTTGCCCGCATTGTGGGCGGAAAATGGAGTTGGTGTGGTGGGGAAGTGGTAAACCTCCTCCAAAATACAATTTTGGGGAGAAAATTGATCATTGGTTTTACCTTTCCTCTAGTGTGAATGCCGATTAGGCGTGAATTTCACCCCGAAGGGGTGTTTTGTTCTTTATTCTTCAATAATTTTGATAGTTGGTCTCATGATAAATTTGTTATTTCCTGTTTGATGAACAGATTCATAAACATCAAAATCTAATGTAAGTTCAGTGGTTTCATTTTCATTTATCCAGAATGCTTTGACAAGTTTGACCGTTTTTGAAGGAATCTGCATATCATATACTTCAATTTCGCCACTATTGTTAATCGTGATTTCTGCTTGATCAACATTCAATCTAATTTGAGTATATTTCCCTATAGATAATTCTTTTTCACCGAGGACATCAGTAACATTTTGTAAAGCGATGAGATCAAAATATTGTGATTCATTTACGATAGTATACCATCCTGCTTCTGAAGTATCAACCTCTTCCTCAATCTCACCAATCATTGCGGTAGTAATATACCAATCTATCAAACCACTACCGTTATTATCTGTAACAGTTAAATTTACGGTATATTCCCCATTTGATGAATAATTATGAGTGGCATTTTGTTCATAAGAATTATTTCCATCTCCAAAATCCCATGACCAATTATAAAAGGTGTCACCACCAGATGCATTCCCATAAAACATTATGTTTTCTTCGATATCTCCATAATATGGTCCGTTTCCATTTGCTATAAAACTATCGTTATATTCATCAATATTTTCTATTTCATCCTCAGTAGTATCATCAGTATTTTCGGATACATTTGCTTCTGCTTTGTGAACAATAACTGAGGATATTGTAACATTTGCATGTAAAATATCTAAAGACGCTGGTTTGTCAGTGATTTTTAATGTTAGTGTTCCCGCACCAACTTCTGTATCAATATTATTTTTTTCTTCGGTACATCCTGTTAGAAAAAGTAACAGAACGATTGAAAAAATTACAATTATTGGCTTTATATCTCTCATATTTTACATCCACCTTTTCACTGGATTAAAAAACTAGGTAGTTTATAAATGTTGGGATTTTTCATTCATTAATCCATAATTGAAGAAATTTATCTAATCTTTCTCAAAAATGTGTTTTATGTTCATTTTTGGGTATAATTTTTATTTATCGAGATGAGAAATGTAATGTATTTTTTACAATTTAGAAAAGTATATAAAGGAGAAATGTAATATATTTTTTACATTAAATATTGGAGTTGAACTATACATGTCCGTAAGTAAAAAAATTAACACAAGAAAAAGAATGCGAATTAAATACGCAGCTGCATTTATAATCATAATATTTGGAATATTACTCGAAG
>CAZFSN010000262.1:2553-3662 GCA_964521815.1 uncultured Ignavibacteria bacterium
TATGAAATTGGAGGAAATTCATTTGCAGGTTTCCCGTCACTAGGGATATGGATTATTTTTACTGGCTTCATTATGACTGCTATCATCTCATTGAATATATTTTCTAAAAAAGAAAAGATTATAGATGAGCGTATGGAACACATTGGATATAAGGCTTCTAGAGTAACTACCTTAATACTTATATTAACTCTTTTTGCAACAATGATTATTGATGGTATTCAACCTATTAACACACGATATTATTTCTATGCAAGTTTTCTGGTTTCATTTTACATTTTGACCTATTTGGTTTCATACAAAATCATTGAACGGAACAATTAAACAGATAAAAAAACGACCAAATGGTGATAATTGATCATGAAAACACATATTTCAGAGTATAGAAAAGCTTTAGAAATGACCCAACAGGAACTAGCTGATATCGTTGAAGTGACTCGACAAACGATTATTTCACTTGAACAAGGTAAATACAATCCATCACTT
This sequence comes from uncultured Ignavibacteria bacterium, assembly GCA_964521815.1. Lineage (GTDB taxonomy): Bacteria > Zixibacteria > MSB-5A5 > UBA10806 > 4484-95 > JAAEQD01. The sequence continues at coordinate 3,037 of CAZFSN010000262.1, forward strand.
GAACTAGCTTATCGAATTACAAAAGCATTAAAAAAGCGTTATATTGAAGACATTTTTATCTTAGAATAAGACTTTTTATGGCGTATATTATGAACTTTAAAGATGTTTTGAGTATTGGATGCATTCAATTACAGGAATGATTACGGTCATTGGAAAAAAAGAAAAAAATAGAATCAACCAAAAATTATTATCAAATCGAATTACAAATGAGATGATTCCCTGAATAAATAATGGAATTGACCATATCATAAGGCGTTTAGCACCATATTTATTGATTTTATGTCAAAATTCATCTGATTCAAATGATTTTGGTATTCTAAACCCATACCAATGATTCATTTTAATTGAATCATTTTTTAGGAGAATAGATGAAAGGATTATAAGTAATCAAATAATAATATTTGAAAATCCTATTAATTCATTTAACATATTAATTAATCAAACAATATTGATAAACAAATCGCTTAGAAGTTTTTTTAGTAAGATTTTGCATGAAATTAGCAAACGAATTGATTTAAAGAATTACACCATCCAGTAAAGTAAAAATCTATCATTATTCTAATTTTTTAATAATCAATAGTACTAGGTTAAAAAAAATTGAATTTGGATAAAAATTGGGAAAAAGA
>CAZFSN010000263.1:0-3658 GCA_964521815.1 uncultured Ignavibacteria bacterium
TTGAAAGCCCGTTTTATTTCGCTTGTCATTACATGATTTGAGTTGGTTATACCCATTAAAACATCAAGGTTATTTAGATTTAATTAATACCAAGGCTTCTTCGCGAGTCGCGTCTTTACGCAAGGCTCCCCTGACAGCCGAACTGACAGTTTTGATTCCCGGCTGGCCGAAACCGCGCATCGTCAAACACAACTGCTCGGCTTCCACTATGACCAGCACGCCCTTAGGCTTCAGCACATCCATGATAACCTCGGCAATCTCGGTTGTCATTCTTTCCTGTATTTGCGGCCGTTTGGCGATCGTATCGACCACCTCGACCAGGCGCGAAAAGCCGGTAATCGTATTGTTTTTTGGAATATATGCGATATGCACAAAACCAAAAAAAGGTAAAAAATGATGTTCACACATCGAAAAGAAATGAATATCCCGGGCGATTATCATTTCATCCTGATTTTCCGCGCGGTATAGTTTTAACTTTTCGCGGGGATTACGCCAGATACCGGAAAAGAACTGCTCATAAAATTCCGCCATCCGTCGAGGAGTATCTTTTAGCCCTTCGGTATTGGAATTTAAGCCTAATCCCTTAAGTACTAATTCGAATCCCTTCTTAATCGCGTCTTTATCAATCTTTTTCTTCGGTGACCTTTTCAGGCTGATCAGACTCCTTCAATAATTCTTCGATTTGCTCGCCGGTAAGACATTCTCTTTCGAGCAAAGCTTTGGCGAGAATATGTAATTTATCGGTGTTTTCGGAAAGTAGTTGTTCGGCTCTCCGCTGGGATTTCAGCACGATCTGTTTAACTTCACTATCGATATCTATCGCCGTCTGCTCGGAGTAGTCGCGCGGCTGGGCGATCTCTTTGCCAAGAAATATATGTTCTTCCTTTTTGCCGAATGTAACCGGTCCGAGTTTATCGGACATGCCCCAGTTACAAACCATCTTGCGGGCCAGATTCGTCGCCTGAACAAGATCATTACCGGCGCCGGTGGTAAGCTGATTGAATATGAGTTTCTCAGCTACCCGGCCGCCCAGCAGATGCACCAGCTTAATCTCCAGATAATCTTTAGACAAGTTATGTTTTTCATCCACCGGCAAATAGTGAGTGACTCCCAGGGCCATACCGCGCGGTATGATCGTAACTTTGTGAATCGGGTCAGAACCCGGAATTAATTTCCCGACCAGCGCGTGACCGGCTTCATGATAAGCGGTGATTTTTTTCTCTTCCGGCGTTATCACCAGCGAACGGCGTTCCGTGCCCATCATCACTTTATCTTTAGCTTCCTCGAAGTCTTCCATCATCACATGTTCATGATTTTTCCGGGCTGCCAGAAGCGCCGCTTCATTGACCAGGTTAGCCAAATCGGCGCCGGACAGGCCGGGCGTGCCACGGGCCAGTACTTTCATATCGACCTTATCGTCGATATTGATACGCCGAATGTGCACTTTTAAAATACCTTCGCGGCCTTTGACATCCGGCTGATCAACTACTATCTGACGGTCAAATCTGCCGGGCCTGAGCAATGCCGGATCAAGAACATCCGGACGGTTGGTGGCGGCCAGCAATATTACGCCTTCGTTGGATTCGAAACCGTCCATCTCGACTAAAAGCTGGTTAAGCGTCTGTTCGCGCTCATCGTGCCCACCGCCTAAACCCGCGCCTCTGTGACGGCCAACCGCGTCTATTTCATCGATAAAAATGATACAGGGAGCATTCTTCTTGCCCTGATCGAACAGGTCGCGCACCCGGGATGCGCCGACACCCACGAACATCTCTACAAAATCAGAACCCGACATCGAGAAAAACGGCACCCCGGCCTCGCCGGCCACCGCCCGGGCCAACAAAGTTTTGCCTGACCCCGGAGGACCTAACAGCAAAGCGCCTTTGGGGATTTTACCGCCGAGCTTTTGAAATTTCGCCGGGTCTTTGAGAAATTCGATAATTTCCTGAAGCTCCTGTTTGGCTTCATCGGTACCGGCGACATCATCAAAAGTAACCTTGGAGCGTTGACCGGTCAGAAGTTTAGCGCGCGATTTGCCGAACGAAAACAAACCTTTCGGCCCGCCGCCTTGCATCTGGCGAAGCATGAACATCATCCAGAATACCAGGATAAGCCAGGGCAGCGCCGTTATCAGAAGTCCTCCCCAATGCTGGGATGTTTCGGCCTCAACTACAACCTTGTGCTCTTCCAGAAGATCTATCAATTGGGGGTCTTCAAAAGGCACCCGCGACCTGAATTTTTTGCCGGTGACCGTTCGATTGTTTACTTCCTTGGAAAACGCTTCGATAAATTCACCGTTTACTTCTTTTTCGACAAATACGGCTTTGGCGACGTTGCCGGTTTTAATCTGATCGACAAACTCGGAATAGGATATGTCGATAAAATCCTGCCCGCCGCCGACCAGTACCTGATAAAACAGCAAACCGGCCATGAAAATGACGGCCCAGAATAAAAGCGGGCGAATACTTTTTTGCCACTTGAATTCGGGACCGCCGGCAGGCGGCTTACCCTGCGGCCGTTTATCTTTATCCGGATTGTCCCGATCTAATTTATTGAAATTCACTCTAACCTCTCTTCGTCTTCACAGACAGCGATATAAGGCAATTGCCTGAACTTTTCAGCATAATCCAGGCCATAACCGATTACGAATCTATTGGGTATACTGAACCCTATGTACTTTATATCTATTTTTACTTTTCTTGTTTCAGGTTTATCAAGCAGTGTAACGAATTCTATCGATTTCGGTTTCCTTAATTTGAGATACTGCTTGATGTATGTCGATGTCAGACCGGAATCGATTATATCCTCAATAATCAGGATATGCCGGCCGTTGACATTGATATGCAAATCCTTGATCAGCCTGACTATCCCGGATCCTTTCTTGGAATTGCCGTAGCTGGATACGGCCATAAAATCGATTTCGCATTCCTCGCCATATTCCCTGACCAGGTCGGCCATGAATAAAAAGCTGCCTTTGAGAATGCCGATAAATATCGGCACCTCATTTTTGTAATCGGTTCTTATTTGTTTGGCTAAAGCTCGCACTTTGGCGGCTATTTTCTCTTCGGTAATTAATATTTTCATCGATCTTGCTCGCCGCTCATTAATCTGATTTTCAAAACTCTTCCGGTTTTATCGGTCACTTTGAAGTTTTCCGATATCCCATATCCGGCCACCCAAGCGATTTCTTTGCCCGATATAACAATTGGGATTGATTTTTTATAGATCAAAGGAACACCTTTATCGTTAAGATAATCCGCCAGCTTCTTCGATCCCTTCATTCCTAACGGCCGAAATCTGTCGCCTTCTTTAAAGCCCCTTACCGATAGCGCGCCCGTTTTATCAAAATCGAGATAAGCGATGTTTTCATCTTTATTTTCCAAAATCTCATCCAAACTAAAATTCTCAATAATTTCCGTCTGTAAAACCAGGCCGGAACCGATTATTTCGTTTTTACTATCATTATTGAGTCTTATACGCTTAATCGGCAGGGGCGGTCGACATAAAATTGTCTTACCGGCGTGGTTTGAAACAATAACGCCGAAATCCCAAAAAGTAATCGATCCGCTCCTTAATAGATTGACTGCCCGATCTATTTTATTTGAATCAGGCCGTTTTAAATCACCTGTTAAGCGGAAATAAGCTCTTAACAGAACCC
>CAZFSN010000264.1:0-3658 GCA_964521815.1 uncultured Ignavibacteria bacterium
GAAGTGGCGATAATCAGAAAAGGCAGAACCGAAAATATGACCAAAGCCATCTGCCAGTTGATGACCAGCATCATGATAACAATTCCAATTAGTGTAAAAATATCACCGAAAATAGCGACCACGCCCGATGTAAACAGCTCATACAAAGCTTCAACATCCGATGTAATCCGGGTCAGAATCCGGCCGACCGGATTTTTATCGAAAAACTTCAAATCCATAGCCTGCACCTTAGAGAAAATCTGCATCCGAAGGTCATACATGACTTTCTGGCCGACATACTCCATCACGTATACCTGAAAATACTGAAGACTGAAACCAATGCCGATAGTGCCCAAAAACAGTAAAATTATTCTAAACAGACCTTTTGAATCACCTTTTACGATATAATTATCGATAGCTATTTTAGTAAGATATGGCCCCGCTAACTGAGCCAGCGATGAAACAATCAGTATAATTACGCTAATCACCACCAGCCAATGATATGGCTTCAAGTAAACCAGAAGCCGTTTCATCAACCGGCTATCATAAGCTTTGCCCAGCACTTCTTCTATGTGATAATTATCACTCATATACTAACCGGCCCCTTGAGATTCAGTCTCAATCGCGGCAACTATATCATCCTTAAGAAGTTTCATACATTGTTCAGTCAGATATTTCCGGTAGCGGAAACCGCCGATATTGGTTTTTCGCATGATTTCATTGAATTTGGGAATCTCGTTGAAATCTACATATCGAGCTTCGCGTATCTCTCGTTTATCTTTGGGATCGATTTCGCCGGAAATATATCGGGCTTTGAATACATGAGAGGTCCAGCTAATAATATCATTATTGTCCCGATTATTAACAAATCTGACACTAATCCGGGCTATATATTTTTCCAATTTGATTTTTATGCCGGTTTCCTCGTAGGCTTCGCGTTTGGCGCCATCTTTCATACTTTCGCCGGGCTTGGCCGCTCCCGATGGCGCTCTGAACAGGCCTTTCGGATAAAAATGTTTGGCGTTGAATAATAGCTTATCACGATTAAATATAAACATTGTAATATCATGCGCCCGGCCATTATACTGGCTTCGGCGAACACGCTCCATTTCGACCGAAGTCATCTCGATTTCAGTTTCCAGCTCGACCGGCTTGCCATATTCTTGTTCCATCAAAGCGATATCCTCGGCCCGCAGATAGCTCATAACGCCTCCAGTTGCTGTTTGAGAAGCTGGCGCTCGTAAAGTTCGGCATACAAGCCGCCATCGGCCAGAAGCCGGCTATGGGTCCCGCTCTCGGCGATTCGGCCATCTTTCAGTACCACTATCAAGTCGGAGTTCTTAACAGTGGAAACTCGATGCGAAATAATCAGGGTCGTGCACTGAGTGAAAATTTGCCGTAGGTTGGTTAAAATTTGCTCTTCTGTCGAGGTGTCGACCGAGGAAAAGACATCATCTAAAATAAGTATTTTCGGTTTTATCGCCAAAGCCCGGGCCAGAGCGGTGCGCTGTTTCTGCCCTCCGGACAAAGTTATGCCGCGTTCGCCTAAAATCGTTTCGAAGCCTGATGGGAAATCATCTATATCCCTGGCAATACCGGCAATTTCAGCCGATTCCTTGATACCTGATTCGGCCGTCATTCCGCCAAAAGCGATATTGCTCTGAATCGTCTGCGAAAATAAAATCGTCTCCTGCGCGACATAGCCTATCTGGGACCGCAATGACTCGAGAGCATAATCGTTAATATCGATATCATCGATAAACACCATTCCCCGGTCAATCGGGTAAAGTCGGGGAATCAATGATATCAAACTTGATTTGCCGCTGCCGGTATGGCCAAGTATCGCCACTGTCTGGCCGGGATTAATCTGCAAACTTACATCATCGATAACCGGTTTGCCGTTATAGGAAAATCGCAAGTTTTTAAATTCGATTTTGCCTTCGATCTCTCTGGCAACCGCCTTATCCGCCGGCGTGCTAATCACGGATGAAGTATTGAATATTTTGGCGACACGCTCCATCGAGGCCATTCCGCGCTGGTACAATCCTATTACCCAGCCGAGAGCCGCCATCGGCCATAATAGAAGCATCAAATACGCCGTAAACGCGACCAGATCGCCCAGGGTCAATACGCCGTTTATGACCTGATTGCCGCCTACCCACAGGATCAAAGCGACGGCCGTACCGGCGAAGCCGAATATGACCGGGAAAAACAGCCCCCAGATTTTGATCATGTGCAGGTTCTTACGAATATAATCAGCATTGAACAACCCGAAACGCTTGATAGCGTTATCCTCTTGCACATATGCCTTAACTACCCTGATACCGGCCAGATTTTCCTGTACCTCGGCAGTTATAGAGGCGTATTGCTCCTGGACTTTCATATATCGTTTAAAAACTTCCTTGCCTAAAAAATAAGTCATGGCGCTGATAATCGGCAGGGGCGCGAACGCTATTAAGGTAAGCTTGCGGTCAAGAATCAACATCAGGACTAATGCCACGGTGAATGTAAACAAGGTCGAAATGAAATACATAATCCCCGGACCGACCATCGCCCTGATTGCCAGAAGGTCATTGGTCAGACGGGCCATTATATCGCCGGTCGGCATCTTATCGAAATATGGCCGGTCAAGTTTCAGGATATGCGCGAATAAATCGCCTCTGATTTCATATTCGATATCCCGGGAGGCGACTATCATCGTCTGGCGCATTATATAGCGAAAGACGCCTTGAATTATCGTGACCCCGATTATCGCGCCGCTATAGACAAGCAGATGTTTCGCGGTAACTTCCTTTTGAAGGGCGTTTATCGCTTGCCTGAGTATCCAGGGCGCGGCCATGGTGAAAATAGTAGTCATGCCAACCGCGACTATACCCCAGATCCAGACACGGGTATGCCGAAAAATGTAGGTTTTGATTATTTCAGACGCCGTTTTTTCCATAAACCAATAAATCTTAAAGATTCAAAATGGCCGGATTGTTCCTTTAAGTCAAGCGAATAAGCGGAATATTAACTACGAAGACAAAACACTGAAAAGAAAAATCGTTCTGGGTATAACTTTATACGCTAATTAATCTTCAAAGACAAATTCATAACTTATTTCCGCCGATTTGCCGATGATCGCCGAAACCGAGCAATATTTTTCTTTCGACATACCGACTGCCTTTTTTGCCTTGGCCTGATCGCCGCAGCCGTAGAATTTGTATATGATTTTAACCCACTTGAATATTTTGGGATGAGTTTCCACCGGTTCGGCTTCAACTTCTATCTGTAAATCACGCAAAGGCACCCTCATCTTGTTTAGCATACTGACAACATCCACAGCCGTGCAGCCGCCCAGACCGATCAGCAGCAATTCACCGGGAGTCACAGCGCTGCCATCGCCGCCCGATTTTTCCGGCACGTCCATAACCAGCGAACGTCCGCTGGGGCCGGTGCCCAAGAATTTCATCTTTTCTATCCATTTGATTTTCGCGGTCTTAATTTCGACAGCCATTTTGCCCATTACCTCCTGACATCAATCTAAAATCCTTTTACAACTTCAATTGTAAACCATCGTAAGCGATAATAAGTTTTTTAAAGCCTGTTTTATCAGCGATTTTTATTATTTTACCCGGATTATTAACAGTTTCATCAGGAAGATGCGTTAAGATCAATCTCTTTACTTTCCCGGTCATAC
>CAZFSN010000265.1:0-3631 GCA_964521815.1 uncultured Ignavibacteria bacterium
TGGCCATGCCCGGTATGGATGGGATCGAGACGCTAAAAGCCCTGCTCGAACGTCAACCGGATTTGCAGATAATATTACTAACCGGCCATGCCACGGTTGAAAAAGGCGTGGAAGCGGTCAAATTGGGCGCGATGGACTTTATTCAAAAACCGGCGAATCTTCAGGATTTGATGGAGAAAATCAAAAAAGCCAAAAATCAAAAGATGTTATTGGTTGAGCATAAAATCGAAGATGAAATCACCAAAATTCTAAGAGAAAAAGGCTGGTAAAAGTTTGCCTCCTATTGTTATTCGACTACTGCCGTTTCTGGGTTGGTTTAAAAAATATAATACCGCGTATCTTCGGGCCGACTTCATCTCCGGCTTAACGGTTGCTCTGGTTTTAATTCCGCAATCGATGGCCTACGCGCAATTGGCCGGATTGCCGCCTTATTATGGTTTGTATGCAGCGTTTCTGCCGCCGATGTTGGCGGCCATGTTTGGCTCGAGCTATCAACTGGCAACCGGACCCGTGGCGATAGTTTCACTGATGACATCGACCGCCCTGGCGCCATTAGCAACCGCCGGCAGCGAATCATTTATCGCCTACGCGATTTTATTGGCTTTGCTAATTGGATTCTTCCAATTCTTGCTTGGTGTTCTGCGTCTTGGCCTGGTAGTTAACCTTCTGTCACATCCGGTGGTGAATGGTTTTACCAACGCAGCCGCCCTTATAATCGCCACCTCGCAACTTTCTAAAATATTCGGCGTCCATGTCGATAACGCCGAACATCATTATCAGACGGTTTACTGGGTTATTAAAGCGGCTATCTCGCATACGCATTGGCTGACATTAGCGATAGCCGTTCTGGCTTTTGGCATAATGATTTTCATAAAATGGTACAATAAACGTTTGCCCGGCGTCTTAATTGCTGTGGTTATAACTACGGTCATCTCCTGGGCGATAGGCTTCGAGCGTAATGTCAAGGTGGGCTTCAGCCAGGTCGAATTTCCTGAAGCCGCCGATATGATTACCGAGTATAATTCCCATTTGGCTCAAGTTGACAGCCTGGTTGAATATAGGGTACGGCTTAAAGAGGAAATTAACGAAACTGAAAAAGCTCATGACCTTCATTCTATAGAGGTCTTAGATTTACAGCATCAGGTAAACCTTGTTAATGTCAAGATTGAATCTATAAAAGAAAATGTCTGCGAATATCGTTACGAACTCAGAAACATAAAATTCAAGGCTGTTAGGGATAATACCGGCAAACTAAGATTTTACGAAAAAAACAACCTGCCTCCCGGCGCTCAATTAGAAGGCGGCGATTGGCAGCTGAAAATAGGCAACAATTGCTTAAAAGCTGACGGCCTGGTGTTTCTGGGGGGCGGCGATGTTGTCGGCAATATACCGAGCGGTTTGCCCGGTTTTAAAATGCCGAGCGCGAAATTGTCCGATATGCTGACTTTGTTCCCAATGGCGATTATTATTTCGCTTCTGGGTTTCATGGAGGCCATATCTATTGCCAAGGCGATGGCGGCCAAGACCGGCCAGCGTCTCGATCCTAATCAGGAACTGATTGGTCAGGGACTGGCTAATATTATCGGGTCTACCGCTCAAAGCTATGCCGTCTCCGGGTCGTTTTCCCGGTCGGCGGTAAATATACAAGCGGGCGCGCAGACCGGCTTGTCCAACGTGTTTTCAAGTGGTATCGTTGCTATAACTTTACTGTTTTTCACGCCCCTGCTTTATTATCTGCCGCAGGCGGTACTGGCGGCCATAATCATGATGGCCGTAATCGGGCTGGTTAACATCAGAGGATTCATTTATGCCTGGAGGGCGCAGTGGTACGATGGTTTGATCGGCATAATTACCTTTGTTTGTACACTGGCCTTCGCGCCCGATCTCGAAATAGGCATCATGATCGGCGTCGCCCTGGCTTTGCTTCTATACTTGCTCAGGGTCATGAAACCACAAATCGCCATGCTGTCTTTACATCCCGATGGCACCTACCGGGCGTCCCGGATTCATAATCTCGCGAAATGCAAACATATCGCGGTGATCCGTTATAATGGTTCGATCTTTTTCACCAATGTCAACTACCTCGAGGAGAAAATCCTCCAGGTGATCGAATCGATGCCCGAGTTAAAGCATATCTTGATAGTCGGTAACGGGATAAACGAACTGGACGCCTCGGGTGAGGACATGGTTTCGCTTCTGGTGGAAAGAGTTCGCGAAAGCGGGCTGGATATCTCGTTCAGCGGTCTTAACGATCATGTGCTGGATGTCATGAAACGCACCTATTTGCTGGAAAAAATCGGCGAGGATCATATCTACCGCAATGCTACCCGGGCAATCGAAAGCATAATCGAAAAAGCGCATCAGGGTTCAGCCGAAAAGCGATGCCCTTTGAAAGAGGTTGTGCTGATTTCCGATTCGAAATCGTAGACTTTAATTTACGAGAGTCACCACCGGCAAAGTAATACTAATCTTTTATAAACCTGTAGCTGGCATTGCGGCGATAATTGCCATCCTTGCGATACATCATCTTCTCATCGACAAACTCGCGCCTGACCCGGCAGTAGTCATCGTGCCAGACGGCGATTATCTCATTAACCTCTTTTTCCGGATAAGTCCGGTTAAGCTCGAATTGCTGAAGGATGTGTTCCATGATATAAAGCCGCTTTTTGCGTTGAGCGGGCAAGATTTCGAACCGGCCGTTTTTCAAAAAGCGGCCTATAATTTTCTGTTTGGGATCCATAACTATCTTATTTGAATGTTTTTCCAGCCATTCCAGAAAATCCGATTCTTTCACTCGCCAGTCCTTGCCGATTTTATAGCCGATAAGTTCGCCGGCTTGTAATTTCCGGGCTATAACCTGTACGTTCATTTTCAGCATTTCGGCGATTTCGTTGGTGTTGTAGAATTTCAAGCCGGCTGTATTGTTATTTTCCGTCATTATTTGTCTCCTTTTAACGTATAATTAATCATTATCGGGTATAATAACGGATTATTTAGTATTGTCAAGTAGTTTATATCATTTAAATCTAAATTATTTTAGGGTGATAGTTAAGCAGAAAATTTAGGGGTTTTTCGGAAAAAAGACACATAAAATTCTTATAACTATATTTGTATTAAGCGGTTAATACAGTTATAGGAACAACAGCATATTTTGATTAAATAGGGCAACTTCTTTATTTTTTATCCTTGCTTTTCAGGTTGTCCATTGACTAATTTGTATATAGAATTTACTTCTAAGGAAAGCAACAGAATGGGCAGAGAATTTGAAAAATTAATACGCAGTACTCAAAACGTTGAGGTAATTATTATGGAAGAAAATCAACCAATGAAAATCGACCTTTTTAAGGGCAAAGAGGTACGCAAAGTCTGGCATGAAAACGAATGGTGGTTTTCGGTTGTAGATGTTGTTGCTGTTTTAACAGACAGTGAGGACCCCAGGAATTATTGGAAGGTATTGAAACACAGGCTGTTAAAAGAAGGCTCCGGGCAAACGGTTACAAATTGTAACCGATTGAAGATGCTCGCGGCTGACGGTAAAATGAGAGAAACTGCTGTAGCCACCAGCGAAACCATGCTCAGAATAATACAATCGATACCCTCCCCCAAGGCTGAACCATTTAAAAGATGGATT
>CAZFSN010000266.1:0-3618 GCA_964521815.1 uncultured Ignavibacteria bacterium
TTCTTTACAACAGAAGATAATAATTACGGGGTTGTAGTTCAGTTTGGTTAGAACGTCTGCCTGTCACGCAGAAGGCCGCGAGTTCGAGTCTCGTCAACCCCGTATTGATTTAAATTCAGCCCTTTTGGCGAAGATGTCAAAGGGCTTTTTGTATATGGGGTAAAGAGTTCCGCGGTAAAAAGAGCAGTTCGATAGTATAATATTCAATAATTTCCGCTGTTCGAGCCGTGTTTGCTCTAAGTATAAGCCATAAGCTTTGTTAGCAAGTTCTAATATCTGTACTCCGGTATCAAAGTAATTGAAATTGGCATTGTTGTGGTTTTCTATTTCACCAACGGCTTGAGTTAACTCATTATTCCATTCTATTGATTTTCTCCGCCAAAAATCCTCAGATATAACACCCGATAGCTTATCCTCATAAGCTTTATCAATTAACCCTTGAATATGTTTGGCGCGCTTATTCAGGGCGGTTAGGGCGTTATTGTGGTAAGCGATCTTATCTCGATGGCTTTCGGTAAGAGCTTCTTTAATATCGGCAACCATATTATCATCGATTTCGATCTGTTTAACGATTTCAGCTTTAGCAATCATTTTATTAGGCTCGTATTTTTCACTGGCTAAATCCGGGACATTCTGATATTATTTTGTCTATGCAATTAGTTGAACAATACTTGAAGGACATTCGCGAAATCAGATCAACCGGCGGAGCCGTACCTGAAACTTCTTATTATTCAGCTCTCGAAACACTGCTAAATGAGATCGGTAAAATACTGACGCCAAAGGTACGAGCTGTTTCTCAACTTGCCGATTCTGGAGCAGGCTCTCCGGACTTCGGCTTATACTCTGCCGGTCAATTCCAAAGTTTCAACGATAAGAAGCCTTTATCCGGCCAGATTCCCGAAAGAGGGGTCATCGAAGTAAAACCGGTTAGCGATAATACCTGGTTGACCGCGAATGGCGAACAGGTAACAAGATACTGGGGTAAATACAAGCAAATACTTGTTACCAACTTCCGCGATTTTCTTTTTATAGGAAGCGATGAGAACGGCAAGCCTGTAAAGCTCGATTCTTTCAGTATTGCCGAAAGCGAAAGTGGTTTCTGGTCTGCCGTCAATTCACCCCGTAAGACAGCTAATGAAATCGGCGATAGACTAATTGAATATCTTAAAAGAGTGATGCTTCATTCCGTATATCTTGCGGACCCCAAAGATGTTGCCTGGTTTTTAGCATCTTATGCTCGCGAAGCGAAATCGCGGATCGAGAAGCAAAGCGATCTACCGGGCTTGAAAGCCTTACGCGAGGCTTTGGAAGATTCTTTAGGTATGAAATTCAGCGGTGATGACGGCGAGAATTTCTTTCGGGCTACTCTGATACAAACACTATTTTATGGAATTTTCTCTTTCTGGGTGATGTGGGCCAGGAATAGGGCAGGGTCAAAGAACGGTCGGTTTAACTGGCATGAAACTTCCTGGAACCTGCACGTTCCCATGATTGCCGGGTTATTTCAACAAGTAGCTCAGAAAAATAAATTAAAGCCGCTGGGAATTGATGAGGTTCTGAATTGGACGGAGACGTTGCTTAACAGGGTCGTTATCGAGGATTTCTTTTCGAAGTTCGACGAAGAACAAGCCGTGCTCTATTTCTACGAGCCATTCCTGAAAGCTTACGATCCCAAATTACGTAAAGACTTAGGCGTATGGTTTACGCCGCCCGAAATAGTGAAATACCAGGTCGAACGGGTTGACACAGTTTTACGCGAAGAATTGGATATTAAAGACGGCTTGGCGGATGACAATGTTTATGTTTTAGACCCGTGTTGCGGCACCGGCGCTTATTTGCTGGAGGTAATCAGCAAAATTCATAAAACTTTAAAAGCGAATAGCGGCGATGCTACTTTAGGGATGAAATTGAAGAAAGCGGCCTTGCAAAGAGTATTCGGTTTCGAAATTCTGCCGGCCCCTTTTGTGGTTTCCCATCTTCAACTCGGATTGCTTTTAAAAAACCTCGGCGCGCCTTTAGACGATAATTCAGACGAAAGAATCAGTGTATATTTAACCAATGCCCTGACCGGCTGGGAGCCGCCTAAATCACCCAAAGATCAACTGCCGTTTCCCGAACTGCAGCTTGAACGGGAGAAGGCTGACAATATAAAGCGGGATGTGCCGATCATAGTCATTCTCGGTAATCCGCCTTATAATGCTTTTGCCGGGACCAGTCCGGTTGAGGAACAAGGCCTGGTGGAACCATATAAGAAAAATCTTACCAAACCAATTAAGGACGGCGGCTGGGGAATAAAAAAGTTTAACCTCGATGATTTATATATCCGTTTTTTCCGTATCGCTGAAAGAAGAATAAACGCGAGCGGCAAGGGTGTGGTTTGTTATATTTCCAATTTTTCTTATCTTGGCGATCCCTCATTTGTATCCATGCGAGAAAGTCTTTTGAATAGTTTCATTGAACTTTGGTTTGATTGCATGAATGGTGATAGTAGAGAGACCGGCAAATTGACACCTGAAGGTGATCCTGATCCAAGTGTCTTCTCTACAAAACATAGCAGGATTGGAATTAAAGTAGGTACAGCTATTTCTACAATGGTTAAAAAAACAGGAAAGCAAACTAAACCCAAGACACGATTCAGGCACTTCTGGGGCATAAATAAAAGAGAAGATTTAATTGATAGCCTGAAATTTAAAAACTTCAATAGAAATTATAAAATGGCCAAACCGGATAAAAGTAATAAGTATTCATTTCGACCTGCCCAGGCTAGCGATGATTATATGTCTTGGCCTAATCTTCAGAGCTTGGCAAATTCATCTTCTATTACCGGCTTTAAGGAAAATCGAGGTTTTTCGCTGATCAATGATGATATGAATTATTTAAGTAATATTATGAAAGATTATTTCGATCTAAAAATATCTTGGGAAAAAATAAAGCAGAGTAATCTTGGATTTACCAAAAACGCAGCAAGATTTAATGCAGAAAAAACAAGAAACAAAATAACTTCTGTAGAACGTTTTGACGAAAGTAGAATTAGAAGATATTTATTACGGCCATTTGAATTAAAATGGTGTTACTATTCGTCAGTTCGTCCCCTGTGGAATGAACCAAGGCCCTCTTTATATCAACATTATATAAATAATAATCTTTTTCTTGTTAGCAGACCCTCTGGAGTATCAAGCCCGGAAGGTGTTCCCTTTTACTTAACTAAAGCATTGAGCGACTTCGATTTTATACGAGGTCACTCTTACAATTTTCCTTTTCTGTTATATAAAGAAAGTAATGCGAATAAAACTTTAGGTGCCAACAAAGATATTTTTAATGATAGTATGTCTGATGTATTATCAGAAGCTAATATATCTTTAAAAGTTATAAAATATTGCAAACATTTAGGGATTCACAATCTATCAAAACCATTAGCCCTTTCAAGTTTCATCTGGATGCATACCCTGGCTATTGGTTACTCCCCAGCATATCTTTCAGAAAACGCCGATGGCATAAGACAGGACTGGCCGCGTATACCCTTACCTGATTCGAAGGCAATGTTAGTCGGATCATCAGAACTCGGAAGGCAAATAGCAGCCTTATTAGATACCGATAATAAAGTACCGGGCGTATCTT
>CAZFSN010000267.1:0-3614 GCA_964521815.1 uncultured Ignavibacteria bacterium
CAATGAAATATTGCATACTACTAACCATCATTCCTCCTTAATAAACTGACAGTTATCTGATTATTAATACACTCATTAGCTTTAAATATTCATTTCTTTGGTTTTTTAAAGAAATGCCCAAGTCGCCCCATCCTCCGCGCTGTGCGGCTGTGAGCTGAGTAGGTCAGGTGCCCTGTGCACCTGACGCGAGATCAATATACGTCAGAAGCTCAGGGCTTCTGACCTACTCACTGCCTGTTCAGCCCGTCCCGCGAAACAGAGTTTCGCCCGCACCTTCATTCCCAAACAGAGTTTGGGAACGAGAGAGGAAATATTCAGTGCATGGCGGACGTCCTCGTCTGCCATGAGGCTGTTGGCGCACCGCCGGGGCAAGCGAGGACGTACGCCAACCACAAGGCGGCACACGTCAGGCCCCAAGTAGGCCTGACCTACCTTTCTGTCATACCTGCGGAGGCAGGTATCCAGGCGGTTGGGCAAACCTGGCGCAATAAAATACTGTATTCCCGCCTCCGCGGGAATGACAGGGAGAGTTTTCAAGCGTCGTCAGGAATCCTTTCCTGACGACAGAACAACGGTGTTATCGGGCAGGAAGGGATTCCTGCCCGCGCGGTAAAATTTCTTCCAAATTTTCATTGACATCAGTTATCTAATCGCTTTATCTATAATCGACGACCGCCGTATGATTTTATATTATACGGCTATTATTAATTGTAGAATTTAAATTTAAAGATATGGAGGAAGTTTAATCATGAAATCGAATTTTAAAATCGGCTCTTGTATTCTAATAGTAATAGCAACTATTATACTGTTGTATTCTGCCTCGGCGCAAAGTATCAGTATAAAGCCCGATGATCGGCTTACCGCTAAACAGCGTGCGGCAATCATTGAGAAAATTGCCGAAATATATAATGAATACTATCCATTGCCGGATATGGCGGCGGCTATGATCGACTACCTCAATAAAAAACGCGAAAACAATGAATATGATCAATTCACTGCCCTGAACGAATTTATATCTCAATTACAAACCGACTTGCGCTTTATATCCAACGATCAGCATATCAGAGTGATGCCCTACGAAAAGATCCCCGACGACTTGCAGGCCGAGATGAAATTAGGCACGCCTGATGACAATTACGGATTCCAAAAGGTCGAACTTCTACCGGGCAATATCGGCTATATCGAGTTGAATACTTTCATTAATCCAATAACCGCGGGGCCGACAGCTGTCGCCGCCATGAATTTTGTCGCCCATTGCGATGCTTTAATCATCGACCTTCGGCTAAACGGCGGCGGTGATACGGATATGGGTCAATTTTTAAGCAGCTATTTTTTTGATAGAAGGACACATCTAACGGATAATTATACTCGCCAGGAGGATAAAACAGATCAATTTTGGACTCAGGTATGGGTGCCCGGACCGCGAATTACCGAGGCTCCGATATATATACTTCTCAGTAAATTTACCTTCTCCGCGGCTGAGGAATTTGCCTATGATTTACAGCAATTGGGAAGGGCGAAAATTATCGGCGCTAAAACGAGAGGCGGCGCGTATTCCGTAAAATACATGAGTTTCCCGGAGCTATCGATTAATCTTAAAGTCCCCTATACCAGGGATATCAACCCCTATTCCAAAACTGATTACGTTGGCGGCGTGATACCGGATATCGAGACATCAACCAAGAACGCGTTTCCTGCCGCTAACATCGAGGCGATAAAGCTACTTCTGAAAACTGAATCGGACGAAGACAAAAAATACAAACTACAATGGGCTCTCGCGGGGTATGAGGTGGACATCAATCCCATAGTTCTTACAGACGCCGAGCTGGCGGAATATCCCGGTGCGTATGGAGATTCACAAATTTCTGTTGAATGCGGCAAAATATATTATGAAGATAAACACAAAATTATCTATGAATTAGTGCCAATGGGCGATGATTCATTCAAGTACAGGGATCAAGAGCAAGCTAAATACAGGATTCAGTTTTCAAGAGATGAAAAAGGGAAAGTTGTCGCGTTTTATGAACACGATAACGACGGCGATAAATATCCTGTACAGACGCGGAAGTAGCTAAACGGCGACCAACCAAGCTAAAAGAATACGGCCTTGTAAAATAGGAGCGTAGGGCTTCTGTCATAATCCCGTTCTATTGTCGGGCGTGGAGGCCCGACAGCACGAAACTACTTTTCCCTTGCCTGTTCGGCCCAAATTCCGTATCAATCATAATCATGATTAAACGATTACTTGTGTGTGCCGTAATTATCGCGGCCATCGCCGGCTGCGGGCGGTATCGCTATATCACCCCTAAACCCGAATTCACCTGGCCGGAGATGGCCTCCAGCCAGATCGGTGATTCGCTGGGAATATATATACCGACTGACAACCTCGAACTGGTATTGAAAGCGGATAAAAGTAAAAAATGCTGTGACCACAAGGATATCAAATTCGGCGCCGGGGCTTTTCAGATGATGCGGCAAGCATCGGAGGCGGTTTTTACCAAAACCATACCATTGGGCGAAAAACCAACCGATACCTATATAAAATCGCTGGGCTTAAGAGGCGTTCTGCATCTGAAAGACTATTCGGCCAATGTCGAATTTATTCCTTATCTGGAGAATGACCAATCCGAGGCTAATATCAAATTATATAATGTGACCGTGAATCTAACTTTCAATTTCTCGGCTATTGATTTTCAGATGTCGGATATGCGCGAATTCAATGTCGCGGTCGAATCATCCTCGACCTTACCGATTGGGAAAAGCAAGGTCAATAAGACTCTCAAGCGCTTAGTCGATGTAGCTTTGGAAAAAGGCGCGTTCAATCTGGCCCGGCAACTGGTCAATACCTATGGCGCGCGAAGCTGATTTAATTAGGATGAAACAATGAACTTCGCTTTAGATAGTTTTATCAGTATCGATATCGAAACCACCGGCCTCGATCCGGCAGTCGACCAGATCACCGAAATCGGCGCGGTCAAGTATGAAAATGGCCTTAAAGTAGATTCCTATTCGCAACTTATTAATCCGGGCATGCCGATTCCACCCGAAATAATCGAGTTGACCGGTATCGATAATGCCATGGTGGCCGATGCTCCCGGCATAGAGGAAGCGATAGGCAGATTCGAGGCATTTATCGGCGATTACCCGCTTCTGGTTGGGCAGAATGTCAGGTTCGATATATCGTTTTTAAAGCTTCATATGTCTTTAAAATATATCGCCGAATTGGATAATTCTTTTATCGATACGGCCGCGTTATCGCGATTGGTATGGCCCGGTTTGAAAAGCTATGGTCAGGCGGCGTTGGCCGAAAATCTGAATATAACGGTGGAAACGGCTCATCGCGCGCTGGCTGATGCTGAAGTTTGCGCTTTGGTTTACCTTTATGAGCTGGCCGCTTTGAAGGAACTTCCCCAGAAAATCAAGAATTTCGCCGCCGGCATATTGTTCGGCATGACCGGCCGGTCCGGCGTATTGTCATCGCTGGAGGCATTATCAGATGACCTTCCCAAGCCCAGAGCCTACAGCTATGATTATGGCGATAATGTTATCGGCGAATCCTCGATTGAGCCGGTCGAAGAATACCGTTTGGTCGATGTCGATACTATCAACGAGGT
>CAZFSN010000268.1:0-3614 GCA_964521815.1 uncultured Ignavibacteria bacterium
AATCCTGCAGAACCAGCAATGACCGTCCTGATTCGGGTCGATAGCTGTTTTTTATCGCTGATGGTCTATTGATGCGATAGTATGTTTTGTAAGTCCCGGATGGATTGTCTTTGAATAAAATCCTCAGAATCATCTTTTTTATTCTGAACGGAATAAGTCTGGCGATGATAATAAACGGATTATATTTATTCGTTGTCTGCATAAGAAATACGCCCTCGGGCCTTAATATCCTGAGGATTTCGTGCAAAGCTTTTTCAGGAAATTCAAGATGTTCAAATGTATAGCGGCTGGTGATAAAATCAAGGCTGTTGTCTTTTAGAGGAATCTCATATATCGAGGCCAGTCCGAATGCACTGTTTTCGCCGGTATAGAATTTAGCCGGTTTTTCAATATCCAGACCCAGAGCGAATTTATATCCGGGTTGTTCTTCGATCAGGATATTATTTCGAGCGCCGATATCCAGCCAATACGTTTCCCGTCGCGCTTGCTCAAGGATAATATCAGTAAATATTTCCCAGCTAAATTTGTAATCGGGAAAGCGGCGTCTTATTCTGGGGAAATATTTTTGAAAATCAACCAAATTCTTGATAATTAACAGACTAAACCCCGGCAGTATTTTGATAATATCGGCCGGGTGATTTATCAGGCCGATTTTTGCCGGGCATGTTCCAGAGTCTTTTTATATTCCAAAATCCGGGCCGTGTGTTCGCCGACATGAGTAGTCATCAAGGTCACCAGCCACCTGGGCGCGCCGCCGCGTTTGGCGTATTCCTCATCGCTGACCGATTTCATATTTTCGATTACGCCGTTATGAATAAGTTGGAGCTGGGCTTTTATTTTAGTCAGATTGTTTTTCCGCCGTTCTTTAACAGTTGTATTGTTAAATTGATCCAAATCCCGTATATGGGACCAGTCCGGCTCTACACCGACTTTCCAGATTTCAAATGCCTTAGCCGCTTCCTCCTCCCAGATCGTGAGATGGTTTAGAATATCTTTAACCGACCAACTGCCAATCGTTTTGGCCGCGGCCAGATCTTCTGGCGACATATCGTCAATTACCTCAAATAATTCATAGATAGATTTGTTTGCTTTCTCCACAATCTCAGTTATTGCCATAAATACACCTCACAGATTTCGTTGACTATAGAGTAATATATAGATATATTATTTTAGAGCAATATAAAATCTGGATAATTGTCTAAAATTCCTAACAATTTTTGCGGCGATTTTGATTTTTAATTGTAATGGGCTTATAAACCATCAAGAGTCTGTGCCCCGGTCGGGCTTATAACTTCGTATGGTTAAGGGTCTTGAATGAATGGCTGATTAGGCTAATTTACTAAAAATGCCTGGACAAAGTTGACCCTTATTTATATATTATCGCGTTTTTATTTTGGTGCGGGGTGTTCGAAGGAATGTAATGATTTTCGCGGGGATGGTTGAAATTTAAGAGCGCCTTGAAAAGAAATATTATATTGATGTTTTTATGCTTAGACAAAAAATTCGTTAGGACATTATCATGAATTTAATTTTCGCGTTCCTTAAAAACCCGGCTAATATGGCCTTGTTTAAAACCATGTACTGTGTCACAATCGCGGTAATATCTTTTACTCTATTTATTATTGCCAAAGATAAAACCTGGGAGATCAAATTTTTTAAAAGATTATTACTGGGAGCTTTCATTTTTAAAATAATAGCCTGCATCGCTATATATTCAAGCAAACTGCCGGTATTAAGTAATTCGGATGCCAGCGAGGCTTACTTGCCGGAGACCCTCAAATTTTTACAAGGCCAGATATCAAACCTGAACTATTTCAGCAGCTATTCGATATTATTTCATCCTATACTGGCCATACCGGTAGCTTTATGGCATTCAACCGGTGCAATCGTTCTGACTATGCTGGTTTTTGAAGCGGCAATGATCTTTATGTATCTAAGAAGATGCGAACGCAAAAACTATGAGCATCGCTGGCGAGTAGCATTTTTATATTATTTTTCACCCTGCACATTTTATTGGGTAGCTCTCTCCGGGCATAACGGTCCACTGATTAGTTTCTGGATTATGGCAGCTTTAATTTTGGCCGAAAAGGGCAAAGATATACTTTCCGGGGTTTGCGGCGCTCTGGCTTTTCTAACGACGAAACTTCTGGCGATTCTGGCCTGGCCCGGTCTCGTTTTATTCGATACCCGGAAATGGCCTAAAAGAACCATGCCCATGGTTTTGGCTATAGCCGCTACTGCCGGATTGGCTTTGTTTGGCATTAATAAATATGAAGCGGTTGAATTTCAATTCGCGATCGATAGCAGCGGTAATTTATGGTATATAATTTCGCTGTTTTTCCACGGCTTTAAAGAGAGTTTTCTCTGGAAATACATTCCGCTTATATCTTTTGCCCTGGTTTTTACGCCTATGTTTATCGCTTTTTATATTGCCCAGCGTAAGCCTGATATCAATAGATTTAATTCGACTGTCGCTTTCATTGCCGCCACCAATCTTGTCTTTATGGTCTTAAGCAGGAAAGCGCTTACATTTTATATGGTGATGATGTTGGTTTTTATTCTACATACGCTATTTTTAGATTATCGTCGAATTATCAGATACGTAATTCCAATAACCTATATAGGCGCTATTACGACTACCGAGATGATACTCTGGCATAATCCGGCATTCTCCGAAAACGTGTTTTCGTCAATTACCGGATTAATATTTTTATTGATGGAATTTCTTCTGGTTGGATCTTACATTTATCTCGGTTTGGCTTGTTTTAAGCATGCTATCGCGATAGATTCATATAATTTAACAATGTTCAAGCCCAATGTATTAATATCGAAGTTGTTTGAGAAGACCGCCTAAGCCTTATCATGATTATTATTAAATAAATAAAATAAGGTTAAGCTTATAATGAAAAATTAGATATAACTCGATTCACTTCTAACTAAAACCCGGTTATTTACAGTGGTATATTCCCGTGCTTTTTCGGTGGATTTGAATCTTTTTTATTTTCCAGCATGTTTAAAGCCTTTATTAGACGCGGACGGGTACTTTCCGGTATGATTATATCATCGATATAACCACGCTCGGCCGCTTTAAACGGCGATGCGAAAATCCGGCGATATTCCTCTTCCTTTTGCTTCAAGTAAGCTTCTTTATCCTCGGCCGCGGCGATTTCTTTTTTGAAAATAATCTCGGCCGCGCCTTTGGGGCCCATAACCGCTATTTCCGCCGTTGGCCAGGCATAATTTATATCGCCCCGGATATGCTTGGATGACATAACATCATACGCCCCGCCATAAGCCTTGCGGGTGATAACTGTCAATTTAGGCACGGTCGCCTCACAATAGGCATATAAGAGCTTGGCCCCATGCTTGATTATTCCGCCGTGCTCCTGAGCGGTACCAGGCAAAAACCCGGGGACATCCTCGAATGTCACCAGCGGGATATTGAAGCAATCGCAAAACCTGACAAACCTCGCGCCCTTAATCGAACTATCGATATCGAGTACGCCTGCCAGATGAGCCGGTTGATTGGCGACAATGCCGACCGGTTTGCCGCCCAGACGGGCCAGGCCGACTACTATATTCATGGCGTAATCAGCGTGAATTTCCAGGAAATC
>CAZFSN010000269.1:0-3581 GCA_964521815.1 uncultured Ignavibacteria bacterium
ATTACGGTTCAGGGCATACGCAACCGGAAACCACCTGGCCTCGAAATCGAGATTCCGCTTTTTGTATATTAAAGAGCCGTCACGGTGAAGTTTCTCGGCCAGTCTTTTTAAGCGGCTGGCGAAAGCAAGGGGCCCCAATTGACGAATTAAATCCATTCAATTGCTCCAGGTTTGGCGGTTTATATATTTATGTAAGGGCTTACGTAAATATTTATAAATAGTTTCCTGAATTATTTGCCGGGTGCCCCATCCCTCGGCCTCAAGCGCGGGATAGGTTACTTCTGCTCCTAACCTACCCCTCCCTCAAATGTGCATGGCGAAAGGCTACGAAATGTAAAACCCGTTCATCTATGAATATATGTCACAATTGCCCGTAATCATTTATAATACAATAAATAACGACGTTTTAATAATTAATTAAAACAATACTTTCTTGTGAAAATAATAACAATACATATCAAAAAGTAATTGACAGCCAAACCTTCCGGCACTATCCTCTAACAACGAAGGTTGGTTAATAAGAGAAGGATAAGTTATGTCGATGATGCCGGATAGCTGGATAATCAAGATGGCTAAAGAGAAAGGGATGATCAAACCGTTCGCCGAATCACAGGTGCGGGAAAATGTCGTCTCCTACGGGGTGTCATCGTATGGCTATGATTTTCGGGTGGCCGATGAGTTCAAGATTCCGGTCGAAACCGATAAGGCGATTATCGATCCCAAAGCGTTTGATATCAACGCGTATAAGGATTTCAAAGGCGACCACGTGATTATACCGCCGCGAAGTTTCATAATCGCGCGAACAGTGGAGTATTTTCGGATACCGCGGGATATCATGACTATCTGCACGGGCAAATCGACTTATTCCAGATGCGGCATTCTGATTAATCTTACACCGTTTGAGCCGGAATGGGAGGGACACGCCACATTCGGGATATTCAATGTGACCAACCTGCCGGCGAAAGTTTACGCCAATGAAGGTATTGGACAATTGATTTTCCTGAAAGCCGATAAAGAATGTGATATCTCTTACAAAGACAAGAAAGGCAAATACCAGGGAACGAAAGGTATAACTATTTCAAAGATTGAACGTTAAATATGAAGTAAGGTAAACAGATAAGGTTTTAGACCGAATGAATAGTTAGTTGCAAGTTTAATTAAGGAGGATAAATTGAAAGAATTGCGTCTTCATGGACGCGGTGGCCAGGGAGTTGTAACAGCGGCGGAGTTGGTGGCGCAAGCGGCGTTTGCCGACGGCAAATACGCGCAGGCTTTCCCATCTTTCGGATCGGAGAGAATGGGCGCGCCGGTGACATCGTTTGTCAGGATTTCCGACAGCGCTATTAGATGCCGTAATCAGATTTACAAACCCGATTATCTGATCGTTCAGGATTCCACCCTGATCGGCACAGTCGATGTTACCGCCGGCCTTAAACCCGATGGTCTGATGATTATCGATACCGAAAAAAGTCCTGAAGAATTAAAGCTTAAGACCAAGGCCAGAGTTATGACAATTCCGGCGACAGCTATCGCGCTTGAGGTTATCGGCCGCGCCATACAGAACACGACTTTGCTGGGCTATTTCGCCGCGGTGACGGAGTTGATATCATTCGAAGGCGTGAAGCTCGCGTTGGAACATCGGTTCCCGGCGGCGATTGCCATCAAGAATATCAAAGCCGTCGAACGGGCTTTCGAACTGGCCAAGGAGGGCGCTCATGTCTAAACCTATTTTGACGAGTGTCGGGCCGGGTACTTCCAAGGTAAATAAAACCGGTGCCTGGCGAATCAATGTCCCGATATTCAAACACGACACCTGCAATGATTGCCGAATCTGCGTGCTGGTCTGTCCGGATGCCTGTATCACGGGCGAGGATTCAGTCTACAACGCTAATCTCGATTATTGCAAGGGTTGCGGTATCTGCGCCTATGAATGCCCGGTGGATGATATCGATATGCAGCTGGAGGTCAAATGAAGCAGTTTATAGAAGGGTCGATGGCGGTCTCTCAATCGGTGAAGCTGTGCCGTCCCAATGTAATCGCCGCTTATCCGATCACGCCCCAGACCCATATCGTGGAATTTCTGGCTCAGATAGTCGCCAATGGCGAGCTGAAAACCGAGTTCATCAATGTCGAATCCGAATTCGGAGCCGCCTCGGTGGTTTTAGGCGCGGCGGCTGTCGGCGCCAGGGCCTATTCGGCTACCACCGCCCAAGGGCTTCTTCTGATGGCGGAAGTGCTGTACAATATCGCCGGTATGAGACTGCCGCTGGTAATTACTATCGCCAACCGGTCTGTGTCGGCGCCGATTAATATCTGGAACGATCATTCCGACGTAGTCGTCATTCGCGACGCCGGCCTGATCATACTGTTTGCCGAGGATGCTCAGGAGCTGATGGATATCCATCCTCAGGCTTACAAGATAGCCGAAAACCCGGAAATTTCGCTTCCTGTTACGGTTAACATGGATGGTTTCATTCTCACTCACGCGTTCGAGCCGGTCGAGATGCTTTCACAAAAACAGGTCGATGATTTCCTGCCGCCGTTCAAACCGGTGGTTAAACTCGATTTGGATAACCCGGTAACAATGGGGCTTCTGGCCGAACCGACCTGGTACATGGAAACCAGATATAAGCTTAAAGAAACGATGGAAGACGCCTTACCAATAATCGATGCTACGGCCGATGAGTTCAAGAAATTAACCGGTCGTTACTATGGCGGCTTGATCGATACTTATCGTATGGAAGACGCCGAGACGGCATTCGTAGCGATGGGGTCGTTAGTTGGAACGCTTAAGGATGTGGTGGATACGCTTCGCGCTAAAGGCGAGAAAGTTGGCCTTTTGAAAATCAGAAGTTTCCGGCCGTTCCCGCATGAAAAGATTCGTGAAGTCTGTGCCAGTCTCAAACAGCTCGTTGTTTTCGATAAATCTTATTCTCTGGGTCTGGGTACGATTCTTCAGGAAGAGTTGCGCGGCTGTTTCTACAGACAGAAACATCAACCGCTCATATCAGGCTTTGTAGTCGGTTTGGGTGGCCGGGATATTCCGCCGGAATCGCTTATAGAATGCTACAAGAAAGCTCAGAAAGGCGAAGTCTTAAATGAATTCGTCGATCTCAGGCTTGATGTGGTGGGGAGGTAACAATGGCTGAACAAACTAAAAAGAGAAAACAGAAACCGCCCGTAACCGAATCGCTATTAACCAGCGGGCACCGCGCCTGTTCCGGTTGCGGCGAGGCGTTAGGCGCTAAGCTGGTTATGGATGCCGCCGGCCCGAACACCATGGTTGCTACAAGTACGGGCTGTTTGGAGGTGTTCTCCACGCCATATCCCGAATCGGCCTGGCGTATGCCCTGGATACATTCGCTGTTTGAAAACTCCTCCGCGGTAGCTTGCGGCATGGAAGCCGGCTTGAGAGCTTTGGGCAGGCGTGAAAGCTCCAACGTTATCGCTCAAGGCGGCGATGGCGGCACCGCCGATATCGGCATAGGCTGCCTGTCAGGAATGTTGGAGCGCAATCAGCAAGTGCTGTATGTTTGCTATGACAACGAAGCCTATATGAACACCGGCGTTCAGCGTTCGGG
>CAZFSN010000270.1:0-3561 GCA_964521815.1 uncultured Ignavibacteria bacterium
ATCGGACGTTGAAGGATTCGAAAAGTCCATCCATAAAGGTGATAGTAAAATAGATTGGAGGCGATGTCAATGTGTAATGTGAGGCGAATGATAAACTAATCAAGGGATATATTGACGGGACTCAAAACAAACATCCCGAAAACCGCTTTCGGGATGTTTCTAATCCGGCAGATTACAATCATGTTAAACAAAAGCCTAAGGGCAGTTTTGTGTCATGCCCGGGACTGGCCTAGACAGCCGCTGCCGCAATGAGCGACTCTGGGAACCGAAAAGCGCTTCATTTTTCCTCCCTGTTTAAAGATTATTTATGATTCAACCTGTGGGAAGGCCCGAAGTAACGACATTTCACTACTTCTCTTTCTCCGGTTCACAACAAGTGGTTTTCTCAGTTTCACAGCAGACCACTTTCACCGCTTTACCGGTACCGCTGACAGGCACGCAGCAGCAGCCCAAAGCATCTTTCAGGTTTTTACCGACGATATCGATGCGATAACCGTCATCGGTTTCGGTAACTTTGATATTTCCGCATTCTTTCTCCATTTAACTCACCTCCTTTCGATCTATCTTATCCACATATACATATATGCATATATATCGATATAAGTTTCAAAAAAAAGAGGATTTTTTATTTTTTTTTGCATTTTTTTTCGCCGACAACCCTGATTTCCAGGCAATCACAGAAACCGGAACAGCAATTTTCCACGGATTGGCGGTTAATACTGTAATAAACTCGCTGTTTATCGCGTCTGTCGATAACGATGCCGGCCTCTCTTAAAATGGCCAGATGACGGCTAACCGTTGGTTGGGAAAGTTTGACCTTGGCGGCGATTTCGTTAACTGTTCTCTCACCGGAAGTTAATAGCGATAATATCCTCAAGCGGGATTGATCGCCAAAGGCTTTGAAATATTTGGTAAATAATTTCTCGTCCATCTAACATCACCTATTTATATATGACTATATGTATATGGACTTATGTTCCCTTTGTCAAAATGTTTTTTGGATAGCGATGGCCATTTCTTTATTTGCCGAATCCATGGGAAAACTTATACATCGCCACCCCGGCCGCCACTGCTACGTTCAGCGATTCAATTTTGTCAGTCTGTTCGATTCTGAAATGAAAATTAGCCCGGGTCTCGATTTCGGGACTGATTCCGGCAGTTTCACCGCCAACAACCAGTATCGGCCGTTTGATCCGGGGCGCCCTGGACATCGGCTTTTTCGCCTTGCCTGATAAGGCGATCAAATTGAATTGGTGCGCGAATAGCTTTAAGAACTCGGCCGCTGTATCGATTTTAAATACCGGTATCGCGAATAAACCGCCCTGGGTAGCCCGAATTGTCTTGGGATTATAAATTTCAGCGCAATTTCCCACACAAACAACCATATCATACCCGAAAGCCGCCGCTGTCCGGATAATCGTGCCGAGATTGCCGGGGTCGGAGACATTATCGCAGGCGACGGCTCGCCTGGCCGATTTGATTATTTGATCAATGTTCTGAGCTATATCGGGGATTTTGACAATCGCCAAAATACCTTGCGGGGTCTGCGATGGCGCTATTTTACCAAACTTGGCCGTCTGGCAAAGCGCCAGTTGTTCTGCCGGCAGGTTCAGCTTTTCGATCAAATCGAGTTTTTCGCGAGTAATAACGATTTTTTCGATCGCCCAGCCCGAACTAACCGCAGTTTGGACCAAATGAGGCCCATCGGCTAAGAACAAGCCATATTGTTCGCGGTATTTCTTCTGGTTCAAAGAAGCGTAGAGCTTGATTTGATTATTCGTTATTTCCGGTAAATTGCCCATCGCAGAACGCTTGATTTTGCATCTCCTATTGGATATAATCCTCTATGAGGTATATCGACATGCGCGCTTTATTACCAATCATATTCTATTCACTTGTCGTTGTCGCCGATATTTCGGCCGGGCAACCCATAATTATAGAATCCGATTATCAGTTTAATCAACTCAATAATGAAGAAGATTCTTATAATTTAAACCATATCAGCCATGAGGGCATCGCTTTGGCCTTATCCGGCGGCGGAGCTCGCGGATTGGCCCAGATCGGCGTTTTGGAGGTTCTTCAGGAAAATAATATTCCTATCAGTTTCATCGCCGGTACGAGTATGGGGGCGGTCGTAGGCGGCTTATTTTGTTCCGGCTACTCGGCCGCTGAACTTCATAAGCTGGTACTGGATATCGACTGGGGCGATCTTTTTTCCTCGGCGCCTATCAGGTCATCGATTTTGGTTTCGGCCAAGGGGCGGTCGGAGAAAGCTTTGATTAAAATCGGTTTCGAAAAATGGCGGCCGGCCTTGCCGATAGGAATAACCTCCGCCCAGAAGCTGTCGAATCTTTTGACCCGGCTTTGTTACAGAAGCGGGGTCAGGCCATCAATCAGTTTCAATCTGCTTGAACCGCCGTTTCGGGCGGTGGCCACCGACCTGGTTACCGGCCGTCTCGAAGTTATTTCCTCCGGCGACCTGGCGGAAGCGATGCGGGCCTCGATGGCATTCCCAATCGGCTTCACTCCGGTAGAAAGCGAGGGTCATCTGTATGCCGACGGCGGCTTAATCGCTCCTATCCCGGTGAGTATATGTAAAGAGCTGACCGGCGATCCGGTTGTCGCGGTCAATACGACCTCGCCGCTTCTGCCAATCGAGGATATCGAAAATGCCATCGACATGTTCAATCAATCATCGACTATAATGTCGCTTCCCGGCCTTGAAGATCAGATTCGGCAAGCCGATGTCGTGATTTACCCAGATATCGGTTTTTATAAGATCAGTAATTTTAATGAAATAGAAACTGTAATAGAGGCCGGCCGCCGGGCGGCGCTGGAGGCTTTGCCCCAAATCGAAAAACTGTTGAGAAAAAAGCCGGCGGCAAGCGGGGAAGTTTATCCTATAAACCGAACTACCGTAACCGGCTTGAAAAACATGCCGGGCGCCTTTTTTCAGTCGACACTTCTTACCGATAAAAAAATAGCCGAATCAACTATCAAAGACAATCTTTCGACAATTGGCAGAAGCGGATATATCAGGCATGCCCGGGCCGAACTTCGAAATAATTCGAACATGTTTGACTTGAATTATGTCCTGGATGATAATCCCCGAATTAGAGGTTTCTGTTTTTCGGGGCTGACGGTTTTTTCACCCAGGACAGTTATAAAACATGTTAAATCCCGAAGAGGCCAGGTGGCAAATTATAACATTCTGGCGGGCGATATTAAGCAAATCGAGAAGCTTTACGCCTCATCCGGTTACACTTTGGCCCGGGTCAAATACCCGCAAATCAATCCTAATACCGGTATCGTTTCATTTGCAGTCGATGAGGGCAGGGTCAACAAGATCAGTATCACCGGCAATAAGCGCACCAAAAATTGGATCATATTGCGTGATTTTCATCTGCAATCCGGCAAGATTTTCACCGGCTCCAAAGCGCACAATATCAAGCTGCGACAGCGAGCCCTCGATCGGGGCTGGACGCTCAACGAGTATGGCCTCCTCGACAGCGATACCGGCGAGGTGATCGCCTCCGAGACGGAGGAGGCCATCTACCAGGC
>CAZFSN010000271.1:0-3543 GCA_964521815.1 uncultured Ignavibacteria bacterium
TGTTCCGCAGACGTTGGATAATGTCCTTGCCTAGCGTGGTTCCGGCGATAAAAGTGTAAGAATCGACCGTGGACATAACCGTAGCGAACAAGCTTAGAAGAAATATCGCTTGAAACGCGCGCGGCAGTACCTTAACGGCCAGCGCCGGATAAGCGGCAATCGGATCGGCCAGATCAGGCAGCAGCGCGCGAGCATACATGCCGGTGGAGGTGGTCATGAAATCGAATAATGCCCAAAATGCTATCGCGATAAATATACCATTGCGGGCGGTCTTTTCGCTTTGGGCCGCAAAACAACGCTGGTAAAATGACGGTTCCACCAGCGTAGCCAGGGCGATAAAGTACCAGACAAAAATATACGAGGCGGGATTAGTCCCCCGCCAGATAAAATGAGTTGGCGGCACATGTGATTTCAGAAATGACAGACCGCCGTAATTTGTTACTAATACGATAAACAGCACGATGAAACCAATGAACATCATCACGAATTGCGCCTTGTCGGTCAAAACATCCCCGCGCAAGCCGCCGGAAAAGATATAAATGATCGAGAACACCGTGCCGCCGATTACGCCTATGACCAACGGAATCCCGAACGCCGTATCGGCCAGTACGCCCACCTGAAGCACATAAGCGGCCGGCACCGTGGTGATAAAAACGAAAAACGCGCCGATTAACGAAACACCTTTGCCGTAAGTATTATAAAGCTGATCGGGAATTGTATGCACATAGCTTCGCCGCGCTTTTTTGGCTAAAAATATGGCAAATATGAAAGCGGCCAGATAATAAGGCAGTCCGAACACCAGCCAGTTGGAAAGCCCATACTTAAATGAATATTCCCCAACCCCCAGAATACCGCCATACCAGGTCGAAACCAGGCTGGCTACGAATGCCGGTAATGATAAGCGACGCCCCATGACCAGATACTCATCGGCATCGGTTTTACCCCGACGCCAGAAAAGCAAGCCGGTTAACAGCAGAAAGAGCAGATAGAATGCCAGTAGTATCGCGCTTTCTATGCCATATCGAAAATCGGTCAAATTAAAACTCGGATATCAAAGATACGAATATGTTCCTCTCGGCGCCGACCATATATCTTGGTTGGCCATCATCGGGTTCGATATAAGCGGCCTGTTCGTATTTTGTATTAGCGAGATTCTGTACGCGTATGATCGCCTTAAGCGATTTGATTCCGACAAGCTCCGCCAGGCTATATGACAAATCTCCATTTAAGATATGATACGGATCAAGTTCGAATTGTTCGCCGTTGTCGATATATTGCTTGCCAATATATTGCCCGCTTATACCGAATTGAATCTTACCCAAATCATAGCCGAATCTGTAGTTGGTCAACGCGGAAGGGAATCCGCCGATGCGTTTGCCCGACAAATCGATTCGGTTGCCTCCCCAGTCATATTCAGCGTACTTTACGAAATGATCATCGTTGAGGCTGAAATTACCGGTAATCGATAATTCGTTTCTGATGATCGATTTGAATGTCAGTTCCAGTCCCTGGTGAACGGTTCTGTCGGCGTTGCCGGATATCGGCACGTTCATATCATCGAGCTGTCCCGCGTACGGCACTAACTCATCATTGACCTGCATCCGATAAAGATTGATTTCGCTTGTGAGAACATAATCTTTCGATTTGTAGGACATATCGGCTCCCAGTTCAAAATCAAATAGCTTTTCCGGCTTAAGCTCCTTGCCGATATATTCAAAACCGTTGCCTGTAGCGATAAAATTGACCGACCGATAGTCCGGGTTCGACCAGAAATCCTGGGGATCGTAAATATCCTGAAAAGCTGGCTGACGGGAGGCGGTGGAGGCATTGAAAAACACGTTAATCTTGTCCGTGAAATTATAAACCATGCCGGCCCGGGGTGAGATGAAATCATAATTCCGATCGAACGTAACATTGAACCGCTTATCATCCTCGAGCTTGTAATTGTGGTGCTGATATTGAAAATTAATCATCATGGTCAATCGATCGATCGGTTTGTATGTATCGGTCATATAGATAGTGAAAGTACTGCTCTTGCCGTGGTAATCATGATATCTGATATCCGGCGGGTAGCCATCAGGATAGAATTGCGCCCAGGTTATCTCGCCCCGGTGATGGCTGCCGTGAAGGCGTGTCTCGCCGCCGATAGTCAATTTGCCTTTTTCATGTTTTATGATTAAACGAGGAATCCAGCCCCAATCGTACTCTTTCACCCAGGGTTTACGGATTAAATCCACCGAAGTACGCGAAAGCTGGTAGAAACCGACATATTCCCCCGATGTATCCGCCTGGGGTTGACCGGTGGAATCGAGATTGGCATAAAATTCGGCGGGAAATGTCGTATCGGAATAAGTGTACATATTCCAGGTGTTATAATCGTAAAACGCGCCAAGGTTATGCTCCGCCAAGTCCTTGTTGGTTCGGTATTGATTATAATAACCTTCGCCTGTGAAATAATAAAGGGTATTGGAGAGCTTAAGTTTATCGTTTATATCCCAATCGTGCAGGAATTCGTAATGCGGCTGATTGAAATTATCAGTTTCATCCGCGTATTGAAATTCATTAAATTTACGATTGGTAGCGAGAGAATCTTTGGGGATACCCTTATAAGCCAGATGCAGTTCCTCGGGGCCGCCGTAAGTATTGAATTTCCAGGTCATGTTCTTATCGTAGCGGGCCACCCCCATGAAATATGAATACATGTCCACCCATGAATTTTTGCGGTAGCCATCTGATTGGATTTTCGAGAACCTGCCATAGAAAACATAAGAATCATTTATTAATCCCGAATTGCCGGAGATCGATAATTTCCGGGTATTATAACTACCGTAGCCGGTTTCGGCTTTGATTTGAGGTATTGCCGAAAAATCGTTAGTGATCATATTAACCGAACCCCCCAGCGCGGATTGCCCATAGGATGATGTCCCCACACCGCGCTGTACCTGGATATCCTGCACATTATTGGCAAAATCCGGCAAATCCACCCAATACACCTCATGGCTTTCCGCGCCGTTGAGCGGGATGCCGTTAATCATCACCGAAATCCGATTCTGATTGAAACCTCGCAGCTCCAGATATGAATAACCGACGCCGTTACCGGCATCGGAATAAGCAAAGATATTAGGCATCGATGATAGCAGTATCGGCGTATCCTGAGCCCAGTAATTATTTTCAATTTCCGTTCGCGACATATTCGCGAAAGCCGCCGGAGTCTCGCCTTTTTGCGCCCGGTCAGCGGTTACGATTACATCCTGGCCTATCAGGATTTTAGGCGAAAGCTGGATTTCTAGCTGCGATTGTTTTTGGGCATCGAACCGGATTTTGAGAATATCATAGCCGATTCGCGTGAACACCAGTTCGCCGGTTTCGACCGGCAACTCAGTTAGCTTGAATTGGCCGATATTATCGCTGACTGCCGTATTACCATAGCCGATTAGCTTAATCATGGCGCCGGGCACAGGTTCCCGGGTTTGGCTGTCCAAAATTGTCCCGGTTAAGCTTGCGCCATAAAGCGGCGGTAATAAAAGCAATACTCCTGCCGCT
>CAZFSN010000272.1:0-3517 GCA_964521815.1 uncultured Ignavibacteria bacterium
CGGAAAGTATCGGTGATGGCCAGGTGTATTACCCTCAAATAGATGATATAGCCGCTAAAATCGATGAGCATTCGCTGTATTACGCCTGCCTGAAAGCAGTCCAGGCGGCTGAGACTTGCTATAAAGACTTGAAGAAATATCTCGGCTATACTGATGATAATCTGTCAAATATCAAATTTGAATATGATTGCCCTTATGGCAAAGTCGTGGTCCTCGGTACCGGCAAGGATGAAACCGATTACTATGACGCGGCTATCCTGATTGACTTGGGCGGTGATGACATACATAAAGGCATTATTGCCGCGACACCATCGACCGAAATCCCGATATCGGTCGCTATAGATATGTCAGGCAAAGACGGATATATCAACACCGATCCCGGCCTGCTATCTCAAGGCGCGGCAATACTCGGCGCGGGCGTGCTAATCGATGGGCAAGGCAATGACGAATACCATTCTATCAAGATGTCCCAGGGCTGCGGCTTTTTCGGGCTGGGTCTGCTTCTGGATATTGACGGTGATGATGATTACAGGTTGGAGACAGGCGGCCAAGGCGCGGGCTATTTCGGTCTTGGTTTCGCTTTGGATATCAAAGGCAAAGATACCCGGTATATTTACGCCGATGGCCAGGGATTCGGCGGAGTCGGCGGCATCGGCGTGATTGCCGATTACATGGGTGATGACAAATACACCGCCGAGCCATCCTCGGAGGTTGTGGACCGCGGCGATTACCACTCCGAAAAGAAGATCAATGTCAATTCGGCCCAAGGCGCGGGTATGGGGCGTCGCGCGGATGGTTCCGATGGCCACAGCTGGGCCGGCGGCCTGGGCGCGCTGATCGATATCAAGGGTAATGACACTTACTACTCCGGCAACTGGACTCTGGGCTGCGGCTACTGGTTCGGCACCGGGCTGGTGTATGAGGGCGAAGGGGATGACCTGTACAAATCGGTGTATTTCACGCAGGCCTCGGGCGCGCATTACTGTATCGGGGCTATTCTCGATGAGGGCGGCAACGACACTCACGAACTCTGGGAAACATCAGGCGCCGGTATAGCGTTCGGCTGGGATTACACCAACGCTATGCTTTTCGATATCGGCGGCAATGATCGCTATATCGCCAAAATCATATCGCTGGGTTGCGCGCAAATACGGTCGAACGCTCTGCTAGTCGATATCGGCGGCGATGATTATTATCAGCTTAAGGAGAGCCAGCCGGGATTCGGCGCCGCGACATATCAAGATAGTTATAATATCCCCAACCAGTTTTCACCGTTTGATGCTTACTCCAAGTCATTCGGACTACTTCTCGATATCGGCGGTAAGGATACCTACAATGACTGGTACGAACAGAACAACCGCACTTTCGCCAGTAAAAGATGCGCCGACAACACAATCTGGTTTTCGCCCGCTAAAGATGATGAACACTACGGCGCGAATAATTACGGAATCGGCCTGGATGTAGAGCGTGGCCGGGTGCCGGAGTTAGAGTTTTTTAGGAAGCGGTAGGTCAAGCCTACTTGAGGCTTGACGCACCGCTATCGCTTACTGTTTATCCGAAACTACAGGAGTAGGTCGAAACCTCTATGGTTTCGACGAATGAGCGGTCAAGACCTTGGCGAGAGCCATCCCTTTCGGGACAGGGGTCTTGACCTACGCCTGCTAACAGTGCGGGGAATTTATTGTATTATTTAAAAAGATTTTTTACCAAAGCGGTAAGAGAGTCAAATAGCTTATGACCAACCCAACCATCATCATAGCCGGGGCTACCGGCGCTCTCGGCGGGCGGATCGCCAAAACCTTGTTGGAACGGGGCGCCAGCGTGAGGGCGATTGTCCGGCCTAGTAGCGTGATTGATAAGATCGAGGGGTTGCGTAAACGCGGCGCGGAAATCGTCGAATTAGATTATAACAATGTTTCCGAGCTTACCGAGGCCTGCCGGGGCGGATCGTGCCTCGTCTCTGCATTGTCCGGATTGCGGGAGACAATCGTTGATACGCAGACCTCGCTTCTCGAAGCAGCAGTCAAGGCCGGCGTGACGCGTTTTATCCCATCGGACTATTCGATCGATTTCACGAAACTACATTCCGGAACCAACCGCAATCTCGATCTACGCCGAGAATTTCACGAGCGTCTCGACCAGGCGCCCATAGCGGCTACCTCTATTTTCAACGGCATGTTCACGGATTTGCTGACCGGCCAAGCCCCGCTAATTCTGTTCAAGTTTAAACGGGTCGTCTATTGGGAAAACGCCGATCAGGCGCTTGATTTTACTACCATGGATGATACCGCCAAATTCACCGCGGCGGCGGCTCTTAATCCGTCCACTCCAAGATTCCTGCGTATTGCCGGGGATCAAATCAGCGCCCGAGAGCTGGCGGAAGTCGCCGGCGAAGTGACCGGAGAAAAGTTCCGCCTATTGCGAGGCGGTGGTCTGAGAAGGCTTGAGATACTGATCAAGATCATGCGGACAGTCTTTCCCCAGAGCAAGGCGCTCTATCCACCCTGGCAGGGCATGCAGTATTTCCATAACATGTTCAGCGGACAAGCGAAACTGGAGCCGCTCGACAACGACCGTTATTCGAGTATGCATTGGACATCAGTACGAGATATCTTGGCGGCACGCAACTCACGATCTCGCAACTGATCGAACCATTCCAAGAAACCGCTTGCGATGGTTACAACTTTAATTTAATATAAACAGGGCAGGTAGATACAGCGGTCGAACTCGAACCGGAGGCGAAAATGAAACAGGCGGATCTGGGCGATACTGTCAAAGTGCATTATACGGGCAAACTCGAAAACGGCCTGATTTTCGATTGCACCAGAGAACAGGGGCCGTTTGAATTCAAGATCGGCAGCGGCCGGGCCGTGCCGGGGTTCGAGATGGGCATAACCGGCATGGCTGTTGGCGATACCCGGACGTTGAAATTATCACCGGAGGATGGATTCGGAGATCGGGATGACAAGCTTATCGAGAAAGTGAAAAAAAGCGATTTACCCGATAATATCAAGCTCGCACCGGGCAAGCAACTTATGATGCCTCATCCCGATGGCGATTTCATACGTGCCACTGTTATCGATATTAAGGGCGATTGGGTGACAGTCGATCTCAATCATCCGCTGGCCGGATACAATCTCATTTTCGAGGTGGAATTGCTGGAGATTTCCTGACCTTAATTTTTACAAGCTCTATCGCATTTAGATAAACATGAATAACCTGAGAACATCCATATAGTCATTGCATTCATAGCCGACAAGGTGCGGTTCCAAAAGTTTAACGCCGGGATAATAAGAAATCTTGTAGGCGTTTTTCTGATCTTTAAAACCGATTTTCAGATGAAATTTATCGGGCAACACCGGTTTGCAGTTAATAAAAGCTTTGCTTAACGCGGCCGTAACTCCATCTTCGATAAGCTTAACTGCCAGTTGTGGGTGGATACTGATTGTCGACGCGCCCACACCTTTATTGACCGCGACAGTAGTTATGCCGGGAATAAGCTTTTTGGCGTCTTCGG
>CAZFSN010000273.1:0-3487 GCA_964521815.1 uncultured Ignavibacteria bacterium
ATACGAATATAGATATTCGGCTTAGTAAGCAAATCCGCACTTTATTTTAACATATGGATGGTCTGATTTGAATCATGACTACTGCGTTTTTTGAGCTTGTTTAATTGTTCAAACAACACAAAGCGCCAGGCATTAACCTGTAATAATATCAAGGGGTTACGGGGAGCTCGGCATCTGGTGTTTAAGCTAATTCTGTCAGAAAGAAATCGCCATAGCAGTTGCAATAAAAATCTAAAAGGTGGCTGAGAATCACTATCTCTACGACTCTTTAATTGGTAAATTTTAAAAATATTTGGGGCTCTAATAGAATGGCAATTATTGAATTCCAGAGTTAAAATGTTTAGTTCGAGTCCCGCAGCCCCACGTTTGATTCGACTTTGGGAACATTGGGATTTTTATTGACTGTTCGGATTGTGAGACTTATGTTTTGTTTTGATATTAATTCAAATGTGAGCAATCAGGTAAATAGTGCACCGGGTTGCAGAAGTTAGAGTACAAAGATTGAATTTAGCACAATATGAAATACACCCATGCCATCGTTCGCCCGCCGGGCCGCTCGTTTGTTAACGGACTTTCCACCGCTAATCTGGGCAAGCCTGATTATGAAAGAGCGCTAAAGCAACATGCTGCCTACGTGCAGGCGCTTGAGAACTGCGGCCTAACCGTCCGCAGTCTTCCGCCAGACGAGATATTTCCGGACTCGACATTCGTAGAAGACACTGCGCTTTTGACATCGGCGTGCGCCATCATCCTGCGGCCGGGCGCTCCATCGCGCCGAGGTGAAATTGAGGCAATTGAGCACGTGGTGAAGAAGATTTATTTTGACGTTGAACACATTCAGGCGCCTGGCACAGTCGACGGCGGCGATATCATGATGGCGGAAGATCATTTCTTCATCGGTTTGTCTCGGCGCACCAACCGGGAGGGAGCTGAACAGGTACTGGCGATTTTAGCCAATTTCGGCCTGACTGGATCACTGCTTTCGGTCGATAATATCCTGCATTTGAAGTCAGCTATCGCGTATGTAGAAAACCATACCGTGGTCGTTACCGATGAATTGTCGACAAGGCCGGAACTCAACGCTTACCGCATGATTCGAGTTGATTCTGACGAACAGTATGCGGCTAACTGCCTATGGATAAACGGCACGGTCCTAATCGCGGCGGGATACCCAAAGACTAAAAGCGCCATCATGGCGGCTGGCTATCAGGTAATCGCGCTTGACATGTCGGAATTCCGAAAACTGGATGGTGGGCTGAGTTGTCTGTCGTTGCGGTTTCGAATTAGTTGACCTTACAACGCTCTAAATCTATTTGAATAACTCAGGATGCTTTTCATGAAAATTGGTAGCGTCCTGGTATTTTTTAGCCACAGCCAACACGGTCGCTTCATCGAATAAACGTCCAATAAATGTAATACTGGTCGGAGATCCTTCATCGTTGAATCCATTAGGCAAAACCACGCATGGATGTCCTGTCAGGTTGGTCAAAAGCAGATTGTTACCCTCAAAAGATGGCGACACATAAACGTCGATTTCGGTCATTAACTCAGCCATTTTCTCAATCAGCAATGTCCTGATACGGTTTGCCTGTATATATTCGACAGCCGGAATAAACCTGGATACGCGAAATGAATTGGGCCAGGCGTTTTTAATTTGACGAACCAATAAATCATCCCGGTTTGAACGAGTAAGCTCATCAAAGGCCGCGGCGGCTTCCGCGGAAAGAATGATCGACAACGCTTCAACCGGCAAATCTGGAAGTTTAATTTCGATTAAATCAGCCCCGAGCTCACGAAGTTTTTCTAAAGTCGCATCGTTCTGAACGGCAAAGGAAGTGTCATTTTTAAAATCCTCTTTTAAATAGCCAATTTTCAAATCTTTCAGATCAATGTCAGGCACATAATTGAAAGAAGCATCAATTAAGCTCATGTCAATATTGTCAGGACCTCGGATTGCATCGAATACGACGGCGCAATCTTCAACAGTACGGCAGACCGGCCCGATCTTATCCATAGTCCAGCTTAAGGCCATCGCGCCGGTGCGGCTGACTCGGCCATATGTCGGTCGAAGCCCGGTAGTACCGCACCTTGTCGAAGGAGAGACGATTGAGCCCCAGGTTTCAGTCCCAATGGCGAATGGCACCAGGCCCGCCGAAACTGCCGATGCTGGCCCTGCCGATGACCCGCTTGATCCCTGCTCAATATTCCATGGATTCCGGGTAGTGTCGGCGTACCATACGTCACCCCAGGCCAATGCGCCCATCGAAAGCTTAGCGACCAACACTGCGCCGGCCCTTTCCAGCATCTTTATTACGGTTGCGTCATAATCCAACATTTGATCATTGTATGGCATAGCTCCCCAGGTTGTTTTGTATTCCTTAACGGCCAGAAGATCTTTCGCGCCATAAGGGATACCATGCAGCGGGCCTTTATAATAACCGGCCGCGATCTCGGAATCAGCAATGGCCGCCTGCTTTAAGGCCAGTTCCTCGGTGAGCGTTATTACACAGTGAAGCTTGGGATCAAATCTTTTCAGGCGGCTAAGAGATAGCTTCGTGAGTTCAGTAGAGGTCACCTGGCCGGTCTTAATGAGTTCGCCAAGCTCCCTGACGGAATAAAACGCCAGCTCCTCAAGGTTGCCCGGTCGTTTAACCTTCCCCAATGGGCCGTAATTAATCTTTTGTTGAAACAAATCCGGCTTAAAGCCGGATGGTAAAGGATTAAAGATTAACGCCGGCGAAATGGCGTTTTCGATTGACACTGTTCTTATCATGTCATAGAGGCTAAGATTATAGCAAAGATCTTCAAGCATCGAGTCCCGTTCGGCCTCAGTAAATTCAAGGCCGATTATTTTTTCCGCTTCGGCTACCTGATCGACAGACACTTTCAGACTATCATCTTTAGCATAATTTGCCGGGGCAGTAAAGAGCACTAAAATAAAAACCGCTATTAGAGTATTTTTCCTGAACATTGAATTTACCTCCAAGGTCAATTTATGAGAAATAATTCTTATTATGTCCTGGCGATTTTGTCAACTCAACATTGATGCATTGGACAGTCTGAAGATCACTCTTTTTTTCCTGGATCAACAGTACAATAGTATGAAAATTCCGCTCCGGCTGGTATGTGTTATACTGGTCCGGAATGTTTTAAAGAAAAAGGCCGTCGCGATAAAGAGGCTTATGGGGTCGATATCCGCAGACGTTGCCTGGCTGGCGGTGTAAGTTAGACCATCCAAAGTACCATAAAGATGAGGATCACTGACTATTTTTTCAGTCACTCACTTATAGCTCATCGTTGTTTAAAACGTAACATTAAAGGCGACCTTACGGCCGCCTTTACTTCAGATCAGGAAAAGCAGTGAAGAAGCATCTTTATATTTTTTATTTTTCGTCGTCACATTCAGTTTGAAAAATCCGTCTTTGAAAAATAGGCCGCTCGCCAAAAGACGAGCGGCCAAAAGCGAATTAGAATCTTATTTCGTAGA
>CAZFSN010000274.1:0-3457 GCA_964521815.1 uncultured Ignavibacteria bacterium
GATTGTTTCAGTAATTTGCGATATATGGAATAGGGAGTATCATACAGATAGACACCGGTTCGACTTATTGCCAAGTCTCCCCCGCCCTCGCTTAAAGCATAGGCTTTTTCATAACCGGCATTTTTGACCGCCTCGATAACCCGCTGATTATATCTTCCGAATGGATAGGAGAAATATTTCACCGGCCGGCCCAGGTTACCTTCAATTACGCGTTTCGAGCCGATCAGCTCGTAATC
This sequence comes from uncultured Ignavibacteria bacterium, assembly GCA_964521815.1. Classification (GTDB taxonomy): domain Bacteria; phylum Zixibacteria; class MSB-5A5; order UBA10806; family 4484-95; genus JAAEQD01. The sequence continues at coordinate 237 of CAZFSN010000274.1, forward strand.
CAGGCGCTCCGTATTCTGTCGGCGAAGGTCGACATGGGTCGCGCCATGACTGCCGAATTCGACTCCTTGCTCCGATAGCTTTTGGATTTGCTCCCAGGAAAGATGCTGGGCCTTTTTATAATCCCAGCCGCTGGATTGGCCGACATAATCGGTGATTAAAAATACGGTCGCTGAAAAACCGTGATCTTTGAGAATCGGCCAGGCGTTTTCATAAAACCCCAGCCAGCCGTCATCGAAAGTGAGCGCGATATCGTTTTCGCCTGTCTGTTCTGACAGGCCGGTACCGCGAAAGCCGCTTGAGGCCAGGTATTCGATAATATTTTTAAATCCGCTAACTGTATTGCGGGTTATGGAAAGATCCAGGCGGTTGTTGATATCATGAAAGGCTAATATTCGGTCGGCGGTACGATTTCTTTTGTACCGCCGGAATAAATACCACCCGCCGACATACAAGCCGGCCAGACCGAGATATTGAATCATCGGCTACCAACTAATGGAATTTTCGATTTCTCGCTTTGTGCTGGGACCGAGAATGGAAATCGTGTATTTGTCCGTAAAAAACAATTTATTCGCGATTTCCAGTACCTGTTTCGATGTTATCCGGTCGATTTCATCGATTGTCTCATCGACCGTAATATATTTACCCAGAAGCAGTTCGTGCTTGGCCAGACGGTTCATTCGATGAGAAGTATTTTCCAACCCAAGTACCAGCGAACCTTTCAATTGCTCTTTGGCCGATTCGAGTTCGACATCGCTGAGTTTATCATGCTTGAGCTTTTCGAGTTCTTCCATGACCGTATTGATGACTTTACCGGCATACTTCTTATCGGTACTCATATAAACGCCGATTACGCTGGCGTCTTTGAAGAAATCGAGATAGGAAAATATCGTATACGCCATGCCAAGCTCCTCTCTTATTTTCTGGAATAGCTTGGATGACATGCTGCCTCCCAATATCGAATTCAGAAGCAATAACGCCGCCCGTCGCGGATGGCTGAAATTCATAGCCGGCGTACCGATACAAATATGAGTTTGATTGGTTTTCTGGCCCATAACGTACAAACCGGTATGGACATCCGGCTTAATCCGCTTTAACGGTTTGAAATGATTGGTCCTGACTTCAGGCAAATATTTCATCACCAATTCAACCAGTCGTTCATGTTTTAAATTGCCCGAAGCGACCACCAGCATTTTGGGTCGCTGGTAATTGGCTTGAAGATATCCCAGGATTTTATTTCTGGAAAGAGCGCGAACGGTTTTGGATGTTCCCAATATCGGTTTACCGAGAGCGTGATTGCCAAAAATCGATTGGGCGAAGAAATCGTGCACCAGATCGGATGGGGTATCTTTAACTTCGTTTATCTCATCGATGACGATTTTCTTTTCTTTGCCTATATCGATCTGATCAAATCTGGCATTGAATACCAGGTCCGACAGGATTTCGACCGCGCGAGGCAGTTGGATATCTATTACCTTGGCTAAAAAACAGGTGTTTTCCCGGCTGGTGAACGCGTTGATAACTCCGCCGACGGATTCGATATAGGATACGATATCAAGCGGCGACCGGGTGGCCGTCCCCTTGAATACCATGTGTTCGATGAAATGCGATACGCCGTCGAGACCTTCAGGTTCATCGCGTGAACCGATATCGATCCAGAGTCCGATAGAAATCGACCTGACGGTTGGAATCGATTCGGAAATGATTCTCAAGCCGTCAGGTAGAACTGTTTTTTTATAAATTGGCTCCACAGATTTTGCTACTTGCCCTCATCGTTTAAAACAGCTTTGCGTGAGAGGCGGATTTTGCCTTCCCTGTCGATATCGATAACCTTGACTTTAACCATATCGCCAACTTTCACGACATCTTCAACCTGATTGACCCGATAATTTTCCAATTCAGAAATATGAACCATACCATCAGTGCCGGGAAGGATTTCGATAAAGGCGCCGAAGTTCGTTGTCCGTCTGACCTTACCGGTGTAAACCTTGCCAATTTCCGCTTCTTCCAACAACCTTTCGATTTTGGCTTTGGCCGCCTCGCCGGCGGCCTGGTCAACCGAGGCGATTAAGACAGTACCGTCGTCCTCGATATCGATCTTGGCGCCGGTTTCCTCGATAATACTGCGTATCATTTTACCGCCGGGGCCAATCACTTCGCCGATCCTCTCGACCTTGATTTTCATGAATATAATTCTGGGCGCGAAAGGTGAAAGTTCGGGTCTGGGTTTGGCCAGGGCTTCATCCATTTTATCGAGAATATGAAGTCTGGCCTGATGGGCTTGTTCCAGTGCTTTTTGCATGACTTCACGATCTATGCCGGTGATCTTAATATCCATCTGGAAAGCGGTGATACCATCCCTGGTGCCGGCGACTTTGAAATCCATATCGCCGAGGTGGTCCTCTGCGCCTAAAATATCAGTCAAGATCGCGAATTTATCATTTTCCTTTATTAATCCCATGGCAATACCGGCAACCGGGCTTTTGATCGGCACGCCGGCGTCCATCAGGCTTAAAGAACTGCCGCAGACGGTCGCCATCGATGATGAGCCGTTGGATTCGAGAATATCCGAGACGATTCTTATCGTGTAAGGGAAATTGCCTTCAGCCGGGATTACCTTTTCAATCGCCCGTTCGGCCAGAGCGCCATGGCCTATTTCCCGGCGGCCCGGCCCGCGCAGCATCTTGACTTCGCCGACAGAGAACGGCGGGAAATTGTAATGAAGCATGAAGCTTTTAAACGATTCGCCCAACAGGTCATCGATTTTCTGCTCATCCATCTTGGTGCCGAGCGTTGTCGCGACCAAAGCCTGCGTTTGCCCGCGAGTAAACAGGGCCGTGCCATGAACCCGCGGCAGAATTCCAACCTGACAGGTAATCTTCCGAATCTCGTCGTAGCCGCGTCCGTCAATGCGGCGACCTTCATTAAGGATCATCGCGCGCATGTCATTTTTCTCGATATCGTGAATTATCGAAGCAATCTTCCTGGCCTGCTCGGGAAATTGCTCTTCGAGTTTGGTTTGAATATCTTCGGTTAAAGTATTTAACTTATTCTGACGTTCGTGTTTATCAATCGTCCGGTTGGCGTCTTTAACACCTTCAGTGGCTAATTCGGCGACCGCCTTGACAAGCGCCTCGTCAATTACCGGCGAGGTGAATTCATGTTTGGGTTTGCCGCATTTGGTTTTGAGTTCATCGATTATGCCGATTATTTTTTTAATCCA
>CAZFSN010000275.1:0-3443 GCA_964521815.1 uncultured Ignavibacteria bacterium
ATTTCGAATCGGCGGTGGTTTACGATGGCGAGGAAGCGCTGTCATTCGTCGATGGTGATGAGCCAGAGGTGATAGTGCTTGATCTGAAGATGCCCGGTATCGATGGTATAGAAGTACTTCGCCGGGTCAAACAAAACCATCCCAAAACCGAGGTGATTATCTTAACCGGTCATGGTTCGGAAAGAGAGGAAAAGCTGGCGGCGGAACTGGGCGCATTTGCCTACCTCCAGAAACCGGTGGATATCGATAAACTCTCGGAGACAATGAAAAAGGCTTATAAGAAGATTAAGGATTCCCAATCAGCGGATGGCCGTTAGAGAGCATCGGATGAAAATATTCTCAGGTAACCTTAATTAGTCAGTCGCTGGAGAATATGAATAAATGAGCATTATTCGCAAAACCCTCCAATTCATTTTGCCCATATATATAAGCGCCGGCATTATGCCTGAAGGCGGCTGGGGCAGGTATCGCCGTTTGTGGAGACGGGTGGTGTTTCTGACGGCGTTCGTGTCGATCACGCCTTTAATAATCATGACAGTGATAAATTATTATCAATACAAAAAAGTTTTTGAAGAGGAAATGATATACCCTATTTCGCGGCTCACCTCCAACACTCAGCATTCGCTTTCATCCTTTATAGCCGAACGCCGATCCGTGCTGGATATGATTGTCAGAGATAAGGCCTATGAGGATCTCACCAACCAGGAAAAACTGACCCAGCTTTATCGCAATCTGAAAGAATCGTTCGGCGGCTTTGTCGATCTGGGCGTTATCGATGCCGACGGCATTCAAAGGACATATGTGGGACCGTATGAACTCAAGGGTAAAAACTATGAGGATCAAAGCTGGTTTCACGAGGTTCGGCTTCGGGGCATCTATGTCAGCGAGGTTTTCATGGGCTATCGGGATTTCCCGCATTTCGTTATCGCCGTCATGCACGAAATGGAAAAAGGCGGTTTCTATGTTCTGCGAGCCACAATTGACATGGAAACCGTCAATCAGTACATTCTCTCATTGGCTTTACGGCCGGCCAGCGATGCTTTCCTTATCAATCGCGACGGTGTATTGCAGACAAACTCTCGTTTCTATGGCAAGACTTTCGAAAAGATAAGCCTGCCGGTACCCCGTTTTTCCGACAAAACGGAAGTTATCGAGCAAAATGACAAAAATAACACGCATTTTATCATAGGCTATGCTTATATCACTCAATCGCCGTTTATCCTGATGGAAATGACCAAGCCGGAAGAACAGATGAAAAGCTGGCTATCACTTCGCAACGATCTGCTTCTATTTTTACTTGGCAGCCTGGTGGTAATCATCCTGGTCATTCTCTGGGGCGCCAACTACCTGGTCAGGCACATACTGGAAGCCGATCGGCGCCGCGCCCAGGCTCTGCATAATATCGAATACACCAACAAGATGGCTTCAATCGGGCGGCTGGCCGCGGGCGTCGCTCATGAAATTAACAATCCCCTGTCGATTATCAATGAAAACGCCGGACTGCTTAAAGATATTGTCACCATGACTGATAATTTCCCCCGGCAGGATAAATTTATCAAACATATCGGGGCAATCACCAGGTCGGTCGAACGATGCAGTACAATCACGCACAGGCTTCTGGGCTTTGCCAAACGGATTGACACTCAAATCGAAACAATCGATTTGAAAGCGCTAATTCAGGAGGTACTCGGTTTCCTTGACAAGGAAGCCAAACATCGTAATATCGCTATTGAGTATCATATCGATGATTATTTACCCACGATCGAAAGCGATAAAGGACAGCTTCAACAGGTTTTTCTGAATATCATCAATAACTCTTTCGAGGCGCTGGATGACGGCGGACGACTCGATATTCATATTGAAGCCAAAGACGCCGGCCGCGTAGCGGTAACGATTACTGATAACGGCCATGGCATATCCGAAGATGATATCGGGCGTATTTTCGAACCTTTTTTCACCTCGAAAAAGAAACAGGGCACCGGCCTGGGCTTATCGATTACCTATGGTATAATTCAAAAACTCGGCGGCGAAATAAAAGTGAAAAGCAAAGTCGACGAAGGCACGGGTTTCACCGTGATACTGCCTGTTAAACCTAAATAGGACAGAAGGAGCGGCGATGAATCCGATAAAAGTTTTATTGGTTGACGACGAAGAGGACCTGTCGCTGGTTTTGGCTGAGCGGCTGGAGATGAGAGGATTCGACGCTAAAGGGGTTATAAGTTCCGATGAAGCGCTTGACCTGATTGAGGAAACCGAATTCGATGTCATGGTGGTCGATGTCAAGATGCCGGGAATCGGCGGACTTGATTTGATGCGCAAGGTGAAACAGGTTCGACCCAAGACTCAGATTATTCTTTTCACCGGCCACGGTTCAAGCAAAGAAGGCGAACTGGGGATAAGTGAAGGCGCGTTCGATTACTTAATAAAACCGATTAAAATCGAAGACCTGATGATGAAAATCGAAAAAGCCGCGGGCAGATAAGTGAGCGATAGTAATTCATCAAATAAGATTGAAATTCTGAACCGGCAAAGCCTGGCGTTTTCGGGAATTATCACGGCCAGCCTGTCTCACGAATTGAATAACGCGTTCGCTATAATTAACGAGTATAACGGCCTTCTGGATGATATGCTGATGGGGTTCAAGCAGGGGGTGCCCCTGGATGAAAAGAAAATATTAAGATCATCCCAGAAAATCGGATTTCAGATAGAGCGCGGCAAAGAATTAATCAAGCGTCTAAACAAATTCGCTCACAGCACCGATTATCCTGTGGCCGAAGTGGATATTGCACAGATAGTTCAGGCAATTGTCGACCTGTCCCAGCGACTGGCGGGTCTTAAGGAAATGATAATAGAATTTAAAAAGCCATCGGCCGAATCGATTGTATTAAATACTAATCCGTTCTACTTACAACAGGCAATATTCGCCTGTTTTCAGATATTTATAGCCAATACCGGCGCCAACCGGTCGATAACAATAGCTGTAGATAAGGCGGAACAAGAGATTTTGATTAAAATTACCGGTACTGCGATAGGCGATGATGATTTCACGCGGGAAAGGATTGACCTGCTTAAAATCCTGCTCGAACAACTTAACGGTGACCTGGATATATCGTCAGGCGGCGATCAGGATCGCTCTATAGTTCTAGCCTTGCGTGAATTAAAAGCCGAGGTATGATTAATGAAGTTGTTTTCGAATATAATAATTCAATTTAAGGGAGAATAAATATGGCAAGTGAAAAAATACTGTTGGTCGATGACGACGCCGAATTCACGGAGGTGCTTGCCGAAAGAATGAAGGGCCGCGGTCTGAAAGTCGATACGGTCAACAACGGCCCGTCGGCGCTCGATAAAGTTAAAGAGGCAGCCTATGACGCTATCATCCTTGACTTGGCCATGCCCGGTATGGATGGGATCGAGACGCTAAAAGCCCTGCTCGAACGTCA
>CAZFSN010000276.1:0-3440 GCA_964521815.1 uncultured Ignavibacteria bacterium
GACCGTAATCACTATCCGCTATATATGCATAATCGCCGGCTATATCTAAATGATCAGCGCCCCCAGGCAGATAATATCGGCTTATGAACCTGGGGGAGCTAACCTCGCTGATATCTAATATCACCAGTCCATTTTGAAAGGCGCAATAAGCGTAATCGCCAACAACCTTAACATCATTTACGCCGGTCCAGAGGGTCGAACCAACATATTCTATTTCAATTTCCTGACTAAAAACGATATTGGCATGTGAAATTATGCTAAAAAGTAAAAATACCCATACAATATATGTTTTCATATAGTTTTTCATAACTTGCCCCTTTTTAATGAATTTTACTGCTGCTTTCTAAAAAGCATTAAAATTAACAAAATAAATATACTAGTATCTATAATAATGTCAATATAAATCTCTTAACCGAATCTTTCGATTTGGTCGAAAATGTCCCTTATTTCAACAGCGTCATCCGCTTAGTCTGCTCAAACTCCCCGGCGGTGATTTTATAGAAATATACACCGGAAGCGAAGTTGCCAGCATTCCAAATAATGGAATGTTCACCGGCAATCTGAGTTTCGCCATTGATTGTCTCTATTAATCGGCCCAGCATATCATAAATCGATATTGTCACATCTGAGGGTTTGGATAAGCTATAACTAATAGTAGTGCTGGCATTGAATGGATTGGGATAATTTCTTAATAAGCTAAATCCGGCAGGCAACTGGCTATTATCAACTATATCGGTTGGCCCAAACGGCAATGCGCCCCGGTCACCGCTTTCGCGGCCGGTACCTATACAGGGCGAATTCGGTTGCAGGTGAAAATCGAGATTATCTTTGTCGACAAATTGCGGGTCTTGATCTTGATCCCCCAAACTGGGGTAAATCGGCACCATCGTGCCGCCGCCTCAGTCGGGGCAGAGTTCGGCATAGCGATAAACCTCCATGCCGTAAATCGTATTGTAGCCGATATATCGGGGATGCCAGTTCTCCAGACAGAGGAAACCGACATTGCAGTCAGTGACAATATTATCCCAGATTTCAGCGTCATCGCTTAAATCCTGATAAAGCACCGTAATTCCGATATTATTACAACCGACGACAGTGTTGGAATTGATCGTGCCGGCGGACAGGGTATCGAAAACTATGCCGTTATAGCCGCCATAGATAACGCAATGAGAAACATCCAGAAGACTGCCCCAAACATGAATCGAGGTGTAATATGGCAAACCATTTATCATTGCTCCATGGCCGTCTATAAATACCCGCAAGCCCTCGGGGATATACAAATCCCCGATATAGATACTATCAGCGTCCAATTCGATATATTTGTCATATCCGGCATTTCCATCAGCTTGAATAAAAACCTCTTGAAGGCTTATATCCGCGTAAGCCCCGGTGACGCCCAACAACACTATTATTGCCAAAGTCAGCCAATGTCTTCTCATGAGAACTCCCTAAGTTGCTTGATTATTACCTTGTTGAATTTCATGTTTTTTCCGATTTATTTTAAAAATAACATCTTTCGGATTTGTTCATAGTCGCCTAGAGGTTCAGCCTATTCGTATAGGATCCGAGGGCTTTCGTAAGCCAGGACGGGGAGATCAATGTTGAAAGCAGCAAAATCACGTATATTATTGCTCTTGGCATAAATATCTCCTCGTCCAAAACTTTTAAATTCTGACCTTAATATACTAAAATCTTAATTATTTTCAAGACAATAATTGTCGCTTGTATAGATAATAATGGCCACTATTTATTTCAGTAAAATTATTTTCTCCAATTGCTGTTCGATGAGTTGATTTTCTATCAGCGAATCAAGAACATCGATAATCTCCGAATACGTGTTTTGAGTGCCGCCGGCGGCACTCAGGAAATGAATAACCGGAAAGTCAGCATTACTTTTTTGTCAGTCGCCTGAATCCTGCATTTAATGTAAATTCGTGGTTTATTTAAGTCCCGGCCGTTTTTCCCATTTTAGAGCTTAGAAGATTATAAAACCAGGCAAAAATCGCTCCGCCGATTAAGCCATCGAAAAAGCCCCAGATCAAACCGATAACACTGCCTAAAGGGCTGATACAGAAGCCGCGATAAACCAGGCCGATAACTGTAGGCTGATATGTTACCCCCTCGAAAATAATTACCCACCAGGTTAGGAAAAATATGCCAAAGCCCGTGAATAAGCCTATTGAGAGAGCAAATGCCTTTACGTTAAGTTTCATAGATTCCTCCTTATTTAATGAGCATCATCTTTTCAGCTTGTTCATACTCTCCGGCGGTCAGTTTATAAAAATATATGCCGGATGAAAACCTGTCAGCATTCCAGATCACCGAATGCGAACCGGCGGGTTGTTTTCCATTATAAATAGTCTGCACTTTCCGGCCAAGTATGTCGCAGATATCGAGCCTGATTTCTGATGATATCGGCAGGTCGTATTTAATGATAGTGGCCGCGTTGAAGGGGTTGGGGTAGTTGGGATACAAAGACGCAGAGCGGGGCAGCGAATTTTCCGCCTTTTTAATACTTACCGGGAATTCGTACATATAAATCCCGTTATTCGTGCCGGCCAGAAGTCTGCCATTGGTATCGAAAGCCAGGCAATGCACATGATGGTTGCCGAGATTTTCGTTTAAGTAGTCGAAGTTGGCTCCGGTATCGGTGGAAACCAGTACGCCCCCGCCATTTGAGCCGACGAAGACGATATTGAAAATTTCCGGATCGCAGATGATAGCCTGGTTGGCAACGGTCGGCGTCTCGGTGTATTCCCAGGAATCGCCGCCATCGAAAGAGCGGGCAACGTATGCCCAACAAGCGACATACAATGTATCAGGCCGATAAGGTACGTGAGCGATTTTGGCGGGATTATAATTTTCCAGGCCAAACAAACCGCCCAAATCTTCCCAGTTTTGGCCGAAATCTGTCGTCCTGGCTACGAACGTCTCGCCGACAGCGTACGCTTCAGATGCTATCGAGCCATGGCCCATGACATCGATTATATTAAGATCGGGCAAACCGTTATTGGCATCCTGATAGTTTAAACCATAATTTTCGGATGTTATTATTCCGTTTTGATGGCAGATATAAACATGGCCGGCGTTGTAGTAATCGAAAGCCATTTGCCGCGGATATATAAAGTAATTTACTAAATCCCATTGATTGCCGTTATCGGGGGATGAATAAATGCCCGCCGAATAAGAATCGCTGACCAGTGCGTACAATACCGACCACGAGAGCGGATCGGTACCGATAAATGAAATCGGCACATTGGAAGAGATTTTATTTTGCCAGATTTCTCCGCCATCGGCAGTTACATATAAGCCATTGATACGCGTTCCTGCACAAATACAATCCGCGTTAGAGTAATCAGCCTCGATAGATATAACCTCCATGCCGGCTAGACCAATATGCTCCCATTGATCGGCGAGCGAATAATTTGTTATGATTAACA
>CAZFSN010000277.1:0-3428 GCA_964521815.1 uncultured Ignavibacteria bacterium
CAGATGATGGCGATGACCAACGTGGAGATGCTCAACGAACTGAAAGTGAAAAAGATTTTCACCAATTGCCCGCATTGTTTTAACACGCTGAAAAACGAATATCCCGATTTCGGCGGCGATTTCGAGGTGGTTCACACCCATCAATTACTAAATGAATTGATCAAGTCCGGAAAGCTTGAGATCGATATCGCCAAAATAAAGCGGAAGAAATTCTCCGGCGATAGCAAAATCACGTTCCACGATTCCTGTTATCTGGGACGTCATAATAATATCTACAACCCCTCGCGCGAATTGATCGACTTAATCGGCGGCCGGGTGGAGATGAAAAAATCCGGGGAAAACTCGTTCTGTTGCGGCGCGGGCGGCGGCGGAATGTGGCTGGAGGAGGATATAGGCAAGCGGATTAACGTGGAACGCACCGAACAGGCGCTGGCCACCAAAGCCGGCACTATCGGCGTAGCCTGCCCGTTCTGCCTGACCATGCTCGAGGACGGCCTGAAAGCCAAAGACGAGATCGATAATCACGCAGTTTTAGATGTAACCGAGATTCTGGCGGCGGGGGTGTGAGGTAATATATTCCGCTGAATAAGTTTGAATAAACCAGAAGCAAAGCTCCTGAACTGAATTATATTTTCGCTAAACTGGGTTCCTGCCTCCGGGCTTGTTGAAAAACTTTAAAGTCCGTCATTGCGAAGGAGCGAAGCGACTGAAGCAATCTGTAACTTATTGGCAGCAAACAGACAGATTGCTTCATCCCGCTATTGCGGGATTCGCAATGACAGGCTGAGTTTTCATCGTATTTTCTAATTATACTTATCATTTGTAATTCCTCATCTATTTAGTTAAAATTCCATCCATGACTGACAATCCTAAAATCCTGGTTACCGGCGCCAGCGGGCAGTTGGGGCGGCGGCTGGTCAGGGAACTGATCAAGCGCGGTTACACTATCCGGGCGCATTATCGGTCGCGTAAAAAAGCCGATAAGTATTGCCCCGATGGTGTCGAACCGGTATTCGGCGATATTACCAAACCGGCCTGGCTGACCGAGGCGGTCGAAGGCTGTGCTATAGTTATCCACTGCGCGGCGAGAGTCAGTGTGCGGCCGCTTGGCAAAACCGATACTGCCTACATGTATAAAGTCAACGTCGATGGCACCCGGGCGGTGGTGGACGCCTGCCTGAAAGCCGGCGTCAGACGTCTGGTGCATGTCTCATCGGTGGCGACAGTTGGCGGGTCGACCGATGGTTCGATTCTGGATGAGGCCGCGCCTTTCAATCTGGCCGGTCTGGGTATGCCCTATTTCGAAACCAAGCGCGAATCGGAGGAGATCGCCCTGGCCGCCAATAGCGATAAATTCGAAGTGGTAGTAGTCAATCCCTCGATAATGATCTCATTGCCCGACCGGAAAATCACCGGAAAAGACCTGCGGAAGATCCCCAAGCGGATACCGATCTATTTCGATTTTGGCATTAATATTGTCGAAACCGTTGATGTTATCGAGGGCGTAATTAAGGCGATGGAGAAAGGCCGCCCCGGCCAGAGGTATATCCTGGGCGGCGATAATATCGGCCCGGAAAAACTGTTCGCGCTCGGTAAGCAATATTTCGGAATCAAACGACCGTTTTTCAAAATACCGATTTGGTGTCTGTATCTGGTGGGAGCATTCGCGGAAATCCTATATCTATTTAAAAACAAGAAACCTAAGCTGAACCGGAATATAGTCCGTCTGTTGAAACTGAAACTGTTTTACAGCAGTGATAAAGCGCGTAAAGAGCTTGGTTATGAACCGAAACCCCTTTCGAAAACACTAAGCGAACTGGTATCGGCGCTTAAGATTAAATAGCCGCAATTCCGAACCTGGATATTGTTGATAACCCCGCATGTCTGTCATTTCGTTGACCTACGGGCGACTCGCAATGACAGGTTTATAGTCTTTTAAGCAATCACTTTTGCAGGGACTAAAATGAGCTTGTCGAATTTTACATATTGTCTTTGGTATAATCCAACTCCGATCCCAGCAAGCTGTGGGGTATCAGGAAAATCAGCAGGGTCACAACTGAGGCTGCGATATACCAGATACGACCTTTCGCCCGGTTTCGGCCTCGCCAGAGCGCCAGTATCCAGGCTATCAGGGCTATGACGGTTTTATTGTCGGTCAAATCGTGGCCTTTGGGCCAGCCGGTCCAGAATTCGCCGAACGAGAATTTCTGCACGATCGGCCCGAAAATCATCCCGCCGAGGACAAGCAGTATCGCTGTCCATAAAGCGATACGATATGTATTCGGTCGATTGGCTATAGCTTCCAAACCCGCGCGAGTGGATATAAGCATGGCGGTAAACATAAATAAAATATGAGGCCACAGCACCAACGGCGGCACCGGGCCTTTAAACCGGATAATCACCGGCTCGGGGGTCAGACCATGGCGGACGCCCTCTTTATCGATCAGGCTGATTTGATACATCACCTTGCCAGCGGCCGGCTGTTTGGGTACGGCGGCGATCAGGTTGTCGCCATAACGTGCGAGAGGCACGGTGGTCCACTCGTCATGGCTTCTGAAACGGCGATAACGCATTTCGCCGGTTATATCGGGCGATGGCGCGGCAAATTGCATAACCGCTTCGCCGATAGTATCATAGGAGCGAAGCAGCTTGTATTCGACAGTTTCGCCATCGATTACCACACTGCCGCGCACCGGGTATGACGGCCCGGTCAGACGTTGATACACCACCGAGCCAAGCGTGATTATTATAGTTAAACTCCAGAGAAGGATTGTCCGGGTCCGGGTTGAGTTAGTCATCAGTTATCTCGCTTTCATTGATTTCAAATGTGTCGTCGGGTGGCCTCACCCGACGAAGCGCTGCCGACCGTCAGGTCACAGCTTACAGCCTACGACCTGACAGAACACTTAAATGTGTTGTCGGGTGCCCTCACCCGACAACTTTTCTTGCTCCACAGAGCGAAATAGCTGTCAGGCGAGGGCGCCTGACAGCACGAAATTATTTATCAGCAAACATACCCTTGAAACCGCCAATAATGAAATGCGGTTCCAAAACAATTTTTCCGATAATAGCATTAATGATTTGTTATTTCAAGGATTGAATTAGATAACGAATTTCACAGTGCAGTCGGGTGGCCGCACCCGGCTGCCAGGACCGAGGTTGGGTCAGGCGACACCGACCTCACGAGGCACGTTCGGTCAGGTCGTCCGACAGGGAGACCTGACCGTCATGTCACGCCTTTCAGGCTACGACATGACGGAACATTGGAATGTAGTGACAGGCCATTGGCCTGTCTTATTTCTCCCTCATTTCTCCCCCCAAGACAGGGCAGTGCCCTGTCACTACAAATATAATTGAATGGTCGTTATGTCACGGCTTACAGCCTACGACCTGACAGAACACCTCAATGTCATTCCCGTGAAAACGGT
>CAZFSN010000278.1:0-3416 GCA_964521815.1 uncultured Ignavibacteria bacterium
CCCAAGTCGACCTCGACATTTTCCAATTTATCATCTTTTAACTGGTTAAGTTTATCGAAACGCTTTATTAAATCTACGATGACCAGATCATTATCATGGCATTTGCGTTCAACCGGTATATATTCGGCGTGTTGTCTTTGAAGATGGGCCAGGGCATCCGTTACATCTTTATCGGCTACTTCCTTCACCTTTTTCGTAAATTCAAGCCCGGTATAGTCTTTAGGCTTGAATTCCGGGAAGACCTCGATTTCGGCCCGGAATTTCAGCGGCTTGCCCTCATCGAACTCGACATTGGACAGTTTGGGCTGATCGACCGGCCGGATTTTTTCCTGACTGATAGCGTCATCATAGGCTTTCGGGAGAAGTGCTTCAAAGGCATCGGCTTTGATGCTATCTATAAATTGCTTTTTCACCAACGCCAGCGGCGCTTTACCGCGGCGGAATCCCGGAATATTGGCCTTGGCTCTGTACTGGAGGATTTGGTTTTCGATTTCGGCCTGCACCTCCTCCGGCGGAAGCTCGATATCGAGTACTTTGCGGCAATTTGGTTCGCTGTTAATGGTAACTTTCAATTATCCTCCTTATCATTTCAGCCGGCATTGATAGAGCCTGGCTGAAATCTCTTATTATTTACCCGGCTTTGGCTTTCTATATACCCCCAATTAGGCGAAAGCCATCTAAATGCGAAAGGGGGGATTTGAACCCCCACCCCTTGCGGGACTGGATCCTAAGTCCAGCGCGTCTGCCAATTCCGCCACTCTCGCCAACTTGGAACGTGGTAATATAGTTTCTGGACCGGGCTTAGTCAAGAGTTGTGAAAAATGATGATTTTGCCGCTAGTTTTGGCTAAATTGAACGTTCCGGCATATAGGTGACAAAATAGACTGCCACAATTCCTATCGGCCCGCTCGAACCCTAATTCAGGGCTATCTCGCCCGGCTACTTGTCGCCCTTTACGATTATGTTCTGATAAGGGTATGGTATCTCGATACCCGCCTGGTCGAACCGCGCCTTGGCCTGTTCATAAACATCCCACTCGAAATTCCGGGCGGCCAGCACATCCCCGCACCAGGCCCGAACACTCAGGGTAACGCTCGATGCCCCAAGTTGAATGACCGGACAGCCGATTGTCTCGACCACTTCGGAGTGGGCGTGGGCGATTTCAAGCAGGATTTCGCGGGCGCGGTTGATATCGGCGTTGTAGGCTATTCCTATCGGCACAGCCGCCATGATCCGCGCGTCCACGCTCGTCAGATTCACCGTAGTCTGACTGCTTGCCTGACTATTAGGCAGCACCACGCGCCGATTATCGATGGTCTGAATAACGGTGAAGCCCAGCGTCACGGTCTCGACAATCCCCGTCTCAACCCCGGTCGGCGCCATTACCTGGATTCGATCACCGACCCGGAAAGGTCGATATATCAGCAAGGCAATCCCGGCAATCAGGTTGCCGAGCGTGTTCTGGGCCGCCAAACCGATTACGATGGAAACGATACTTGCGCCGGCAAGCAGGGCGGTTCCGAGCGAGCGGAGCGACGGGATCAAATGCGCGTAACCCACGACCAGAATTATCCAGAGAAAGACCTGGGCAAGCGGACGTAAAAGCAGAATAGCTGTAAGGTCAGCTGTATCTCGTCGCAGGGCGGCTTTGGCCGACGCACGAATCGCGAGGGTTCCAATAATTCCCAGTATCACTGTGATACCGGCGTACACGAGAGCGCCTTTCAGGGTGCCGGGATGAATGGCTTGAAGAACATTTTCGAGAAAACGCATAATTTTTATCCTATCTTAGCGAGATTTAAATATGGGTCGTTCCAGCCGCGGTTTAATGTTCTATTTGACAAGCTGGAATTTCCACTGTTATTTTCAAGTTAGTATAAGACCATATTATTTTTTGGGCTACAAAAAAAACAGGTTGAATCGAGGCCCATTGTTGTCTAAAGGATAAATGACTTTTGTTATATTTGTCTTTGTTTTGATCTATATTCGCGCGGCGAGTAGGTCAGGAGCCGCGGCTCCTGACTGGATGATATAACGGCCATCCGCCCGTCAGGTGCTACGGTACCTGACCTACTCGGCCATATATTTGTAATAAACACTCTGATAAATAATTCAGCATTTTTAACATTCGGGATAGACCAGTATTTACGAATTTCTATTTCATGCCGGTAGTTCGGCGACTCGCCGGATCCTGCTGATAGAATGAACACATCTGCTCGTACAATTCGGGATGGTGATTTTTCAACTGGAGAGATTTCTCGAAAAATGCCTCCGTAACGACCGCGAAAAATTCAGCCGGGTTCGTAGCGCCATAGGCATCGATTAAATGCCGATGGTTCTTTTCCAGATCGATAAGCAAGCTTTTATATTCGTTGCCCAGAACGCGGGCCCAGGCCGTATACATGGTCGCGTTCGGTAAATCCGGCGCGCCTTCCATGGCTCCGGATTCGCTGTCCAGTTCATGAGCGAATTCGTGGAAAACTACGTTGTGGCCATCGTTGGGATCAGCCGCGCCGCCTAACACATCATCCCAGGACAACACGATAGGCCCCCGTTTCCAGGATTCACCCAGCCTGCCCTGAACCCCTTCCTCAACTATACCGCCCGGCTGACGTCTCGAAGTGTAAGCAAAATAAGCGTGCGGATAAACAAGTATGGAGCTCATGAGAGGGAAATAGTCGGTCTCGCGATGGAGAAGTAATATGCAGGCCTGAGCCGCTATTGTTACCCGTATTTCATCGGTAATTGCCAGACCCTCGCAGCCCTCAAATTCCTTCTCATGCAGAAATACCTGAATATGGCCATGAAGTTCATCCCGCTCATCGGGCGCCAGATACTGATAATATTTAACGTTACGCTTAATTATTTCTATCCATGGCGGAGGTATGGGCTCGTTTCGCCAACGCCTGCGTCTTCTTTTTTTCAGTCCGAACATTGCCCTCTCCTTATTTCGAGGAATATACTTAATTTTAGATTCTGGAACAAGGTCTTAGGTTCAATTAAGGAATGAAAGCGAGTAGGTCAGGTGCTACAGCACCTGACCTACTCGGCTTTCTTTTAGGATTTCGATTGACCGATCCCCAAATTATGTTTATAACATTGACATAATGTTTGTATTTTAAGAGGTAGGTATCACCATGGACAGAAAAACGCTTTTAATCTGGCTGAATGTCGGTTTGCTGATCGTTGCCTGGATGATGGCATTTTCATCATACAATAGCCTGCCTGACCATATTCCGACTCATTTCAATTTCCAGGGGCAGCCCGATGCCTGGGGAGAGAAATCGCCTTTTATGTTCTTTTTGTTGCCGGCAACGCAAACCTTTATCGTGGTGTTGATGCTGATACTACTGCGATTTCCGCAGTATTACAATTTCCCTCAGAAAAAGGAAGTGCGAAATTGGCCGGAAAAATTC
>CAZFSN010000279.1:0-3364 GCA_964521815.1 uncultured Ignavibacteria bacterium
TAAAAAAAAAGAGAGTAGCAATTTCAATAGATCTGAAACCAGCGCTTGATGATGCTAAATTGGAAGCTCGACTTTTAAGAGATATTCAGGAGCATGGTAATAAGAAATACGGTTCAATTCTTAAGGGCCTACTGCCGCAGAAGTTAATTCCAGTATGTATTAATATCACACGTGTATTATCTGATACGCCAGCTAATCAATTAACATCTGCCGAACGCAAAATTTTAAGAACCTGGTTGAAAGATTTCCGACTTGAAATAACTGGCTATCGGTCATTCGCGGAGGCGATTATCACCGCCGGTGGGGTTAGCACTCGTGAGGTCGATCCGCAAACTATGGAATCGAAAATCATAAAGGGTTTATATTTTGCCGGTGAGGTTCTCGATATCGATGCCGATACCGGCGGTTATAATCTTCAGGCGGCTTTTTCCACCGGTTGGTTGGCCGGAAGAAGCGCTTCCAGTAAAAAAGGAGATTGATATGTTTCATGATTTACCCAAACCATTATTTGAACGCATGAAATATTTAGAAAGCATGGACACGAAAGATAGGCAAGATGGCACCACTCATCCGAAACGTCTTCGCCAGATACCGCCCGAAACGGGGAAATTCATCGCGCTTTTGGCCGCCTTAGCACCAGATGGCTATCTGCTGGAAATCGGCACCAGCGCCGGCTATTCGACTCTCTGGCTGGCCCTCGCCTGCCGGGAGCAAAACAGACATGTTACAACTTTTGAAGTATTGGAAGACAAACAGAAATTAGCCAAAGAGACATTCAAACAAGCGCGTGTCGAAGATTTCGTTAAGCTAATTTCCGGTGATGCCAAAGATTATCTGTCTGATTATGAAGACATAGCCTTTTGCTTTTTAGATGCCGAGAAAAATCTTTATCTGGATTTTTATGAGCTAATCATTCCCAGGCTGAAAAAGGGCGGGATTTTAATCGCGGATAATGTAATCAGCCACCAGGCCGCGCTTCAACCGATGCTTGATCGCGCGCTAAGTGATGACCGGGTCGACGCGCTGGTAGTGCCGATCGGCAAAGGCGAACTGGTTTGCCGTAAACTATAGAATCACTTTTTCAGGGACGCTTTCGAAAACATCACCTCGGGAATAGCTTCGTTAAATTTGATATCCTCAATTATCCATTCGGTACCCAGGCTGCCGGTTTTTAATTCATCCTTAAAAATGATTTTACCGGGATACCACCTGCCGGATATCTTTTTAACATCTTCTATTCTGGTTGATTTTAATAACTTGCCTTCGCGGCCAAACCGTTCTTCTTTAAGTGGAATAAACCGCTGTTTATCGACCCAGATTTTGCGCGAATAATATGCCACGTCTTCTATTTTGGCTGTCAGGGATAATTCCCAGCAATCCCGGCCATCGATTGAATCCGAGCCTATTATAACGGCCTGATAGACGTCGATTAATTTATCCTGCTCCATATAATCTTCATAGGATAAATCCGATCCCATAACCGATTGGCGCAGCATATGCCCCGAAATTTGTATGACCCTATCGGAGCTTGGCGAATAAGTCCACAGTTTGTCATCGAGCTTGAGCATTTTGGTGCCTTTTTCTCTGGGCGGCGATGTGTACTCGGTGAACGCGCGGTCTTCGCCCTCTATCCAGCTTATCGAGGTCACGGTGCGATCACCCCGTCGGCCATGGACGATCATCTTACTGGTAACGATTTTCGTGTCGGATAGCATGTTATCATCGATAGCCTTGAGAATCTCGTCGGCTGTCGGCGAATTTGACTGGGCGATTACATCGATGGCTTGAAATGATACAAAAAACAATGACAATGACATTATAATAATATTAATTTTCATGCTTCCAACTCCTTGAACAATTGTGACATTTCTCTTTTATATATTGATCTGCCGGAGATCGCGGTGCCGATAATGGTGGCGACTATGCCCGGTAAAATCCCGATGAAAAACAAATCGGGAGTTACTTTGGCCCGAATCACGCTTGACATCATTATAGTTAAGCCTTTCATATTTTTTTGCCAGTCGATGCCGACTTCCTGCAAATAGTATACCAGCCCCAATCCAATCAATGTTCCGGCGATTGTTCCCAACACGCCCAGAATAAATGATTCGATTACAAGGGAATTGTACACATGACGTTTGGTCTCGCCCATCGCCAGCCGGACCCCGATTTCGCCGTGCCGTCGCAGGCCGTTCATCAAGCCTGAGTTCCATAAAACGATAGCGACAAGCATCATGAATATGCCGACGATTAATCCTATCATTCCTTTAATCCTGAAGATAAGCAAGCCGAGGTTGTCCTGGTCTTTCAAGGTCATCATAACCGGCGAGAATTGGCCATGATCTTGATTCTTATTGAATTCACTTTTAATCGCCTCGGCTTTTTTGTCTGAATATATGATATCATTGAAAAATCCCAATATTTCAGTCGCGCAATCGTCCATATCGAGAGCCTCTTGCGCGCCTTTTATATCGAGAATCACCATACCTTTATCGATAGCCGACAGACCAAAAACAACCGTCCCGGCCACTCGAAAATTATAAGTCGTCAAACTGCCATACATAGTAGTGCCAATGAAAGTCGCGATATCGCCCGGCCCTATTTTAAGTTTACCGGCGAATTCATCGGTTATCAGGATTTCATTCGGCTTATCCGGCAGCCTTCCTTTGACTATGCCTTTATCGAGGTTCATTATCTTGGCCTGTCTTGACCCCGGAGACAACAAATCTACGGCTACGAATGCCGCCGGACCTTGAGTTTTAGTCTCGCCATTTTCATCCGGGACATCTAAAAGCCCGCCGAACCTGATCCTTGGAGTGAAAAACATATCCGGATTTTGCTTATCAAGAATCTCTATCAACGAATCGACGCCGGTCAAGCCCAGATCGACCGGCATAGCATCCGCCATCTCGGCATACGCGTTGGTTACTATCTTGACATGGCCGGTCTCCATCACGGCGTAAGATCGAATCATATCATCCATGAAACCCGCCATCACGCCTTTCATGGTGATTGCCATCACCACGCCGAGGATGATGACGATCAGAGGGAAAACGCTTCGGGAGGGATCTCTTATCACACCTAAAAATAAAAATCGCAGCATCTACATCCACCTTCCCCTGATAGCATCCGTGGGCTGTAATTTGGCTATCTTGCGGGCCGGGAAATAGCTCACGATAGTGACGATAAACCCCACCAAAATAGCGCTGCTTAAAATCAGGCCTGCGCCGAAAACCGGATAAAGATTATTCCCGATAACGATTCCCATATCAGAACCATAGGGTATTGATATGCCGTAAATAGCTAAATAGACAAGCAACGGTATGCCATAAACCGCGCCGGCTATCAATGCCAATAACCCATG
>CAZFSN010000280.1:0-3361 GCA_964521815.1 uncultured Ignavibacteria bacterium
GTTGCTTTTTTAGCCGACTGGAGCGGACCATGCCAAATACTTAATCATATTTTGGAAAAACTGGATGAGGGTATCCGCAACAGGATAAAGATTCTGAAATTGGATGCGAGTAAGAATAAAAACCTGGCTGAGCGATTGAATATCAACAACTTTCCTACTCTCATATTTTTCAAAAAGGGTGAGATCAAAGAAATTATGACCGGTCTTATTTCTAATAAAACAATCTCAGATAGATTAGACGACCTTTTAAAAGAAAGCGAAATACAGGAATAACAAATCCTCAAAGAATCAAGCATCTTCGTAGTTAGTCATTTAAAGCAGTTCTGGCTATGATTAAAAGGAAGTAAAATAAGGAGGTATGGAAGTAAAACATACTGCTAAAAACTCTATTATAAACAGTTAACCTTAATTTATTAACGGAAATCAGGCAATTAGTAAACGGCAACAATTAATACTAAGGGGGATAGGAGAATATATTTTGAAAAAACTTGTTTTTCTGAGTTTGATACTTGTCCTGGTTATAGCCTGGGAATTTGCCGCCGCTGATTCTGTCAAGAGAGATATTAGAGCAAAAGAAACCTCAAACCTTACACGCTCTCAGACGGACGAGGCTGAGGCATCAAATCAGTCTATATCTCGGGAAGCGCAAAATGGACTCAGGTTGAGTGAAATTACATCGGATGGAATAATCAGTGAGGATGAGGCTGATGAATATGTCAACCTTTGCTCGAAACTGGACCGACCTGATTTTCCGCCGGTTGTGATGAACACGGTCTCAGAGGAAGAACCCAATAATGATTGCGAGTCTGCCAACGCTCTCGTTTTGGGCGATACTGTTGAATGCGCCTATATCGACGGTTTTGGCGATGCCGATGATTATTACACGTTCTCCCTTGCTGAAACGTTCCCCACATGGCTTCTTGACGTGGAGGGTATCGGCGGTTGGGATTGCGAAGGGGCTGCGCCATATAGCTTAATCATCACAGTGTATAATTCGGACTGTTCAGAAGTTATCGTCCAGCCTAATGATTTTGGATATCCTCATATCATATTTCCGGTAGCGCCCGGTACATATGTAATCCAATGTCATGTATTTTCCGGCTTCGGTAATACTGGCAACTATCATTTAACTTTAAATGCCGGCGAGTATGTCGAGCAACCGGGCGACAATTGCGGTAATCCACTCACAATTAGCATTCCCACGGAATTGCCATATAATGACCTCAATCAGACCACCTGCGGCCACATTAATGACTATAATGTCTATGATAATTGTCTGGTCGATTTTAGTCGCGGCGAAGATATCATTTACGAGTTAACGGTCACCGCCGCGAATTGGTATGAATTCACTCTTGATCCTTACTATACAACTGATGTCGGCCTTGCCGTAGCAACGGAATGCCCGCCCGCCAATTGTCTCTTAAACAAAAATAACGAAATGGTGGGCGGCGTCATCGATCAATCCATCTATCTCGAAATTGGTACATACTACATGATGATCGATTCTTATTCCCCCTGTATCGATTTGTTTGATATTTCAATCGATATCGGCTCTCCGCCCCTTGATGGCGAATTTTGCTCCTACCCTATCACCATAAGCAATCCGCTTGACTATTCTGACACAAGAGATTTGTCCCTCTATGAAAATGATTACAGGTATGATGGTAAGGATGTGGTCTATACTTTCACCCTTGAGGAACCGGAACATCTGCGGTTCTCGACATGCGAATCACCGGATGAATTCCATACTGTACTTATGCTATACGACACATTTTCTGATTGCGGTTCCTGGAATTTTATAGCTTATGAAGAAACTAAAGGCTGCGACCTGAGCGATCATGTCGCATTCGACTATGATTGTCGAGCGGGTACATATTTTCTTGTTGTCGACGCAATTACAAGCGAAGAACGCGTCCCGGAAGGTACATATACGCTGGTGGTTGAACAGTTCGTGCCGGTGTGTAACGATCCTGAATACGTACCGCCCAACGACAGCTGTCAACAGGTTACGCCCTTAGCTATTGCTATGAGCACACCCACGACATTTACCGGCAATAGCTGCAATTCTACTCAGGATAACGATTACCTGGCTCATGACGGTCCAGGTGTATGGGTAGCATTCACTACTCCGGAGGCGGGAAACTTAACTCTTGATTTCTGCAACACCGTGCCGACTCGTCACGGCTGTTTTGAACCTTTATTTATAGACGACTGCCTGGGTGAGTACCTTTCACCTTATAGCGTTGACTACGGGACCTGTCCCACCAGCGAAAACCCTGTGCTCGAGTATTACAACATACCGGCCGGTACTTACTACTATAATGTAATGAACGTCGCCGGTTTGGCCGAGGGTCCGTACGCGCTCGATATAACGCTGGAACCACCCTATGAGGTTGAGTGTCCTCCGGGCGCGACAGATGAAGCCGAGAACCTGTGTCTCGCTTACGACGATGTCTACAACGGTGGTTGCTGGGCGAATGAACCTCATTTCCAGACTATCGACAGCGGTGCCGTAATCTGCGGTTATGCCGGCAATCCCGAAGGAGGCGGGCGTGATTGGGATTATTTCGAATATATCGCCACGGATTTCAGACGACTCGAGTTCAAAGTTGTCATGGAAGCTCCCGTTTATATCTCTATTAGAGATGGTTCAAATGGCTGCGATGAAGAAAATATTCTGATTGAAGCAACCGAAAGCGTGTTGGATACCGCATACGTATCATATGAAGTCACCCCCGGTACTTACTGGATGACGGTTTCGGTAGACACTGACAACGGTTGGATATGTCCAGTCGATTATGTCGCGTTTTTCGATCCTGTTTCGATTGAGCCCTACTACTGCGATGCTTGTTATCAGTACTCGACGGAATACATATCGCAAGTAGATTTCAATACTATCAATAACTCTACAGGCTCCGAAGGCGGACCCTGCTTCTATGGCGATTACACTAATATGTCAACCCAGATTAAACAGTACGGTGTTTATGGACTCTCTGTTGAAGTGGTATCGGATGGCTTGCAAGAAGATGTTTGCGCCTGGGTCGACTGGGATCAAGACTATGTGTTCGGGGAAAACGAGCGTTATTACCTCGGCCGCGGCGCTGATTTCACGCCATCTATTTATATTCCCGTACCAGGCGACGCTCTTTTGGGTCAGACCAGAATGCGCATAATAACAGCCCAGTATAACCCATATTGGCCGGTGCCTGTCGATCCTTGCCCTGATGGCAGCAGCGGGGAGATTGAGGATTACACGGTTGAAGTGCAAGCCGGTCTTCCGGCCGAGTTTTCAGTCAACCCGACGGCGATTAATGTAGAAATCAGCCCGGATGAGTCGACCACGGAAGTTTTAACAATTTCA
>CAZFSN010000281.1:0-3351 GCA_964521815.1 uncultured Ignavibacteria bacterium
GCTCCAAAGCGCAGCGAAGTCTCGATGATCTGTATGCCACCGGCTTGTTCGAAACCGTCAAGTTGACTGCCAGTCCCTGCAGTTCCGGCGTCGATCTTAAAATCAAGGTGGAGGAAAAATCATTCGATTATTTGCGATCAGGCATAAGATACGACAACGAATACCGGACAGCCGGTTTCATCGATCTGGTCGGTTCGAACCTGTTTGGCACCGGCAATGAGATTTATCTGTCCGGACAATTCGGCGAGAAAAGACGTTCATATCAGTTCAACGCCAAAGCCGACCGTATATTTAAAACATATCTTACCTATAAACTGACTTTAGCGCATTCTTTGTTTAAAAGAAATTTCTATATTAATCATAAACATACCCGCAACTTGAAAGAAACATCGACCGGTTTCGATTTTGAAATTGGCCAGCAATTTCCTCGTTTGGGAAAGCTTTCGGCTATTTTCAATATGGCCCGTTATATATATGACAGCCCTTATCATTCCGGGAAAACCGACAGCCGGCAAACGGCTGTCTCGATCCAATCGCTGGTCGATACATTCGATTCGCTGCCGCTGCCCGAATCAGGCAAATTGCATTTTATCGATCTGGAATTTGCCGGAGATATTCTGGGCGGCGAGATGATTTACACGAAATTCTTTACCAGTATCGAAGCTTATTATCAGCTTGTAGCAGGATTTAATTTCCATCCGCGGGCCGAGCTTGGATTTTTCAACCGCACGCCTCCTTATTTCAAGCTGTTCAGCCTGGGTGGCCGCAATTCATTTTATGGCTTGTTTGAACATGAGTTGACCGGAGAGAAAATATTCAGCGGTTCGCTGGAGCTTCGTAAAAAGATCACCGAGCATTTATATATTACCGGGCGCTACGATTCCGGCGAAGTCTGGGATAAGCTGCAATCGATACAATTAGATCAACTTCAGCATGGCTTCGGCGGTTCGGTAGTATTAAAAACATTTATCGGCCCGATTGGCCTGGCCTATGGGCGAACCACGAGCGGCCTGCAGGCTTTCTATTTTTATGCCGGGTATGATTATTAGAAGCATAACTTAAATTACAGGGATCGTATATGAGATTTTATGATTTGGACAAAGAAGCGCGACAAGAGCTTGTCAAGAAAATTGAGAATGAAGTGTCAGCCGATATTAAGGCTGACAAATCCGACCGAATTAAAATCCGCGCGGCCGATATGGATACTTACATACGCAAAACGGTCTACCTGGCAATCGGCAAACTGAATAAAAACGAAAAATCGCTGAGAAAGAAAATTCTGGCTTTACTTGAACGTTTGTACGAAAGCGAGGATGAAAGAATCAGGCAAACCATGGCTTTCGCCTTGGGTGAAATCGGCAAAATCGATGCTGAAAGTATCCTGGGTATGCTCGAAAAAGCCTTGCATGATGAACATCACAAGGTAAGGAACGCGGTTATCGGTTCCTTGAAACAGATGGGGGAGAAAAATCCGAAACCGACTCTGGCTTTCGCCGAAAAAGCGATTCATCACAATGATCCCAAGGTTAGGCGCGAAATCGTGCATGGCATAGAACTTCGCGGCCGCAAGTACCCCCAGGATGTTTTGCCGCTTCTAAAAAAAGTCCAGCACGATAAAAGCAAACTGGTTATCGATACCATTATTCATGTGATCGGCCAGATCAGTTATAAGAAAGGCTGCCTGGAAAAGGTTGTCGCCGAACTGCGGAAATGGGATAATCAGGAGCTTGTCCGAAAAGCATTGGTTGAGATAGTCAAAGTCCATGAAAGCTATGCCAAATTCAGCGCAATGACCGCCGTAGAAGCCGAAGATTATATTAGAGAAAATTTTTAGATAATTTAAATATTACAATTCCAACTCAAAAAACCGGGCGCCTTTGATTGGATTATAACGATATTTCTCGACCTCTTTAAACCCAAGCGAACGGTAAAGGTTAATTGCCTCGGTCATGATGTCAATCGTATCCAGACGCATCTTGCGATAGCCGATTTGCCTGGCTTTACTAATTATCGCCTCAGCCAGTTTACGGCCTAAACTCTTTCCGCGAAAGACCGGCTTTACATACATGCGCTTGAGTTCACTTATATGTTTAGCCAGCTTTCTCATCGCCACGCAGCCGGCGATTTTATTATCGTAAAATGCCAGCAACAGACAGCCATCGGGCGGGGCATAATCGCCGGGAAGATTATCGAGCTCCGTATGGAAATCCTGAAAACTGAGCTGGAAATCAAGCGACCGGGCATATTCCTCAAACAGGTTTCGGGCTTGCCCGATATGCTCAGCTGTCACAGCTTCTATGATCTTGATCATTCAACTAAAGGCGCGGGGGTATATTTATCACTTCCGGGCGACCGTGACCAGCGTTGAAGCTTTATTATCATAGGCCGCGCCTTTGAAATCGCCATAGGCTTCGACCTCGCTGAAACCGCAGTCCTTTATCATCGCGCCAAGTTCGGAGGCGGAATACATACGATGCGAGATGAGATGACGGTAAATTTGGCCGTCTTTTATTAAGATATAATCGTTTTCCATCCACGACCAATTTTGCTTGATTGTCCGCTGTAGAAGCAGATATGCTCCATCTTTCTCTCGCCAATCACGAGCTTGAAAAATCCTGGCCAGTATCTCTTTGCCGTGGGTGTGAGTGACGAATATGCCTCCGGGCTTTAAAGATTCACAGGCATTTCTGATTACCTGCCGGTCCTCCTCGATATTTTCAAAATAACTCAACCCCGACGTGCACAGGTTTATTAAGGCATCGAATTTATTTTTCATCTTGAATTCGCGCATGTCAGCCTGAATGTATTCGATAGCTAAACCCTCTCGTGATGCTTCCTTTCTGGCTTTGTCCAGATACTTGCGGGTTATATCGACGCCGGTTACTTTGAATCCGCGGCGGGCCAGTTCTTTGGCGTGACGGCCTATACCGCAGCCTAAATCGAGGACAGCCGAACCAGGCGCTAATTTTAGAAGTGACAACAAGTCATCGATTTCCTGTGAAGCGTTATCGATTGACTCCTGACCGAACATAAACGGCTCGAGAGTCTCCCAAAATTCATCGCTTTCATGCCAGGGTTTGGCAACAGACATAATACCTCCAGTTAATAAGATCGCGCGTATTTTATTATCAAATGATGGCGGCAGTCAAGAAGCAAAAAGGGGGTTGCCATGCTAGTATGTGTCAGGATGGAAGCTTAGCGACATCCTGACACCGGGTTCGTCGCTGCCCTCAGGATGTCATTTCATTTCCATCCTGAGGGATAAACAGTGTTCGTTACATCTAACAGGCGGGACATTCCTGTCCCGCCGCCGGACTAAAAAGTCTGGCCTGTTAGGTTGTTTACCCTCAA
>CAZFSN010000282.1:0-3331 GCA_964521815.1 uncultured Ignavibacteria bacterium
GTATCAAAGGTTATCAGCCAACGTCTTGAGAAAAGATTCTGCCGACAAATCGATTATGTGCCCAATGGCGTAAATATTCCGAAGCGATTAAAACCCGGCATATATCTTGATAATTTAAATATCACACCCGGAAAATATATCCTGGCGGTCGGCCGATTCGTGCCGGAGAAGGGATTCCATGACCTTCTTCAAGCCTTTAAGAATCTCAAAACCGATTGGCAGCTCGTAATTGCCGGCGACTCGGATCATGAGGACAGCTATAGTCGGAATTTAAAGAAACTGGCCGGCGCGGATAACAGGGTTGTACTTACCGGAATGATCAATGGCAGCAGGCTGAAAGAGGTTTATTCAAATGCCGGTCTGTTCGTATTGCCATCGTACCATGAAGGCTTGCCGATTGTACTTCTGGAGGCATTGAGTTATAACCTGAAAATACTATGCAGTTCTATCCCGGCAAATACCGAGATAATCGATGATAAAGAATCGATTTTCCGCGCGGGAGACATCAATGCCCTCAGTGAACGGTTAAAATATTTCATTACAAATCATACTCGACCGGCCATCTCGTCGTCATCCGTCCCCGACATTCTTCAGGAATACGATTGGGACAAGATAGCCGCGAGGGTGATGGAGATTTACGAGAATATAATCAGCGGTAATCCCGATGAACAAATCAAACATGATAGTAATATCGGCGTCGAGGAGTTGCTGAAAAGTTTCGGAACATGTAACAGAGTAAAACATCTTAATTGTCAGCAGGATGAGAAGTATGAGCGAATTAGTAAAACATAGAACTCTGACTCAGAAAATAAGCGGCTATCGTGACATCTGGCGCTATCATCGCGGCAAAACAGTAGATTTTGCCCGGCATGATTACGAGGTATTCACTACTTTGAATGACCGAATCAGAAAATACATCAATTCGACCGACGACAAACTTAAAGTGCTCGATATCGGGTGCGGCCAAAGGTTTCCCAACACACTGCTATTTGGCAATCGCGGTGACTGTGAGGCAATCGGTATCGATTCCGATATAGTCGGCCCCGGATTAGCCAAATATGCCAAAATGGCTTTCGTAAACGGACTGGAACGAACCCTGAAAAGCGCGGTCAGGGAAATATTATTCGACAGAATATATTTCGCCAATCTTGAACAATTCGCCGGCATGAAACTGAGCAAAAAGAAGCTTACTATTTTCAATCATAGCACAACCAGATTGCCATTTGAGGATAACTACTTTGATCTTATTATATCGAACGCTGTGTTTGAGCATATCCGTGATGTGCCGGGCGCTATAAGGGAATTGACGCGGATCAGCAAACCCGCCGGCATTCTCTATAACGTTATACATTTATACCCATCTTTATCAGGCGGGCACAATTTGCAATGGGCGTTTCCGGAGAAATCGGTGCCGCATGACGTTCCTGCCTGGGATCACCTTCGGCAAAATAAGTGTCCGACTCATATTTATCTGAATAAATATAGAGAGAGTGATTATCGGAAATATTTCGAAGAATATACCCATATCCTCGATTGGCTCGACGGGGCTTTTGAAGGAAGGGGTTTATTGACTCCCGAAATTCGCGCCGATCTACCGGACTATTCCGAGGCTGATCTTCTGAAACGGGATATTATCGTAATATCACGCCCTGCTTAAACAAATAAGTTCAAATTGTTTATCGTCTGTTTATTTTAAACCACTACCGCCCGGTTTTTTTCTTCTCGTTGCACGTCCATGCAATCTGTCTGTTTGCTGCCAATAAGTTACAGATTGCTTCAGTCGCTTCGCTCCTTCGCAATGACGGACTTTGAAGTTTTTCAACAAACCCAGCGCTTAAGGACGAGCAAAGGCAAATCAGTTTTTCCGCGTGTATTTTCATCAAACATTTCTGGAATTATTTTACTTGAAGTTTTATAATGATATTTAAATGTGTGAATAACTGTAAATCACCTCAGGAGGAAATTTATGGCTAAAATTGCCATAGTCGGCTGTAAGAGAATACAGGATGAGCTGTGTATAGCTTGTGAGAAATGCCTTAAGGCAATGAGTTTGCGCGAGGGTGAATTCGCCCGTTACAAGGATGACCAACTGGAACTGATGGCGCTGGGTAATTGCGGCGATTGCCCCGGTTTGATTATGCCCAAGGTCACCCTGATGAACGAGATCGCCGGCATGCTCGACCGCGAATACGATATCATTCATCTTGGCACCTGTGTAGTTAAAGCCAAGAAAACCGGTCAATGCCCGCTTGATTTCGAAAAAGTAACTAAACTGATGATAGAGAATTTCAACAAAGAGGTGGTTATCGGGACACATAATTATTAAAATATCTCTTTATCCTTGTCGCTATATTTTGCCCGGAGGTCGGCAATGAAAACGTCTCGAATATTTCTATGTAATGTTTGAAAGGAGAATATGATGATAGATAATCCCGTTATTAAGGCGATGCTCAATCGCAAATCGATCAGGAAATATACCGATGAAATGCCCTCCGATGAGGTGATCGAGACAATTATCAGAGCCGGCCAGCAGGCGCCGTTCGCCTCCCAGATATACAGCCTGCTATTGTCGCGCGACAGAAAGAAAAACCCTTATGAAGCGCCGTTGTCTTTCATTTTCTGCCTCGATTCCCATAAGCTGGAACTGATAATGGCCAAAAGAGGCTGGGACCTAATCACCAATGACCTGTTTTTGCTGATTCTGGGCCTTCAGGATGCCACGCTCATGGGCGAAAATATGGTCATGGCCGCCGAAAGCCTGGGCCTGGGAAGCTGTTATATCGGCATGATCCCTTATGAATCCGAAGCAATCGCCAAAAAGTACAAACTTCCCCAGAGAGTTTTCCCGATAGTGCAATTGGTTATGGGATATCCGGCCGAATCGCCGCCGCCGAGACCGCGCTATCCGATGGATTTCACGGTATTCGAAGATGAGTATCCCGAATTCGATGACGCGATTATCGAGCGGGCTATGAAAACAATGGATGAGGGCTATTTAGCTCAGGATTATTATCGCGACTCCAACCTGATACTTAAACTGAAAAACAAGGCAGAAACCTTCGATTTCGATACATACAGCTGGACCGAACATATTTCACGCAAATGGGGCCAATGGCTCGAATCTCTCGACAAGATAAAAGAGCAATTTGAAAAGCGAGGGTTTAGATTGTGAGCCGGTAATAGCCAAGGGTAGTTGTCGGGTCAGGGGACCAGACAACACGCTAAATGCATAATATCGGCGTTTCCGCCAGCTCAAAACGCGGCCTTATATCTGCCTATTTCTTAATTCCCTCGAGATTCTCAAACGCGCGCTTAAGGTATCCTTCGAATT
>CAZFSN010000283.1:0-3224 GCA_964521815.1 uncultured Ignavibacteria bacterium
CCGATTACGGGATCGAGTTTACCCTGCCGGGCCAAGGCCGTCAGATCGCGGGAATATTTCTCCAGCACCTTGTATTTTGTTTCAGGGTTTTCATCGGTGACACGCTGATTGCCCCTGATTTTTGACAATGATTTGTAAAGCTTTTCCTCGGTCAAGCCGGCTTGCTTGAGCAATTCGGCCGCCTTGTCTTTTTTCACGCTCAGTAATCCAAGAATGATATGCTCGGTGGATACGAATTCATCCTTAAACTGTTCAGCAAACCCAAACGCGGCGTTTAATGCCTGGGACAGTTCATTGGATATATATACCTGGGCCTGGCCGCTGACTCGAGGCAGTGTCTGCAAAGCATCATCTATTTTCGTCGACAGCGTTTTGATATTCACGCCGCTATCGATTAATATATCCGTGGTTATGCTTTCATCCGCTTGCGCCAGCAGCGCTTTCAGCAGATGCAGTCCCTCGATTTGAGAATGAGAACTCGATTGCGCCAGTTGCGTGGCATATTCGATCGCTTCTCGGGAATTTTGCGTTAATTTATCAAACTTCATTTATTATTATCCTCAAATATCGATATTAATTACATCCTGATTATTGAATTGCCGTTTTTTCTATCAATTGCTGAGTCAATTCCTTAATTTTCTGACAATAATTGACGGTTATTTCAATATAGCGGTCCAGCTCTTCCCGATTGACGACTTTGAATACATCGCCTTTCCTAATCACATTATCGCAAAACGCTCTAATTTTGTTTAGGTTATGGAAATCGGCGTTATTCAAATGCCCCTGTCTTTTAAGCCAGTCTATTTGAATGAACATATCCTGATAATGTTCCTGGATATATTGTCGGCCATCTTCATTTGAACTCATGCCATAGGGAAATAACACGGCATTGATAAATTCGACCAACCAGCTTTCGAGATAAATCCGGCACTTCATAACAGCCTCGAAATAATCCTGTCTGTCATAGGATTTTTGAATTTCGTAGCTTTCAGCCAGCTTTTTTATTAAGAATTGCTTACCCATCAGCGCATTTCCCGAAATTACTTCAAACCCGCGTTATCGGCGAACTGCTCGAACAACTTTTTTTGTTCTGATGTCAGGTTTTTGGGTACCTCGACATTGACTTCGACATATTGATTGCCCTTTTCGCCATTGGCAACCAAACCCAGACCCTTAAGGCGGAATTTTTGCCCGGATGATGTTCCGGGCGGGATATTCAGTTCGATTTCTTTAGTCAGGGTTCGAACTCTGATTTTACCGCCTAATACGGCCTGTCTTAAATTTATCGGCACCCGGCTATATATATCTTTACCCTCGCGCCAGAAATAGTTATGGCCGCTGACATTTATTTTAAGATACAAATCACCCGGCGGGCCGCCATTGACTCCCGGTTTGCCGAGGCCTTTGAGACGTATTTTCTTACCCGATTCGATGCCCTGGGGGATATTGACTTTGAACGTCTTGGGGCCAAACAACTTACCCTTACCGGAACATTTGCGGCAGGGATTTCCGATAATTTGACCGCGGCCCAGACACCGCGGGCATGGCCGGGAAACAGCGAACGATCCCTGCGAAAAAGTCACATTGCCGGAGCCATGGCATTCGGGGCAAATTGTGGCCTGGCTACCGGGCGTGATACCCGAACCATTACACTGGTCGCAAGTATGTTCGATATTGATTTTGATATTCCGCCGGCCGCCCTTGACTGAGTCTTCGAATGATATATCGATGTCGGTAAGCAGGTCATCGCCTTTTCGCGGCTGTGTCCGATATTCACCGCCGGTGAAGGCATCCCCAAAACCGCGGCCTTGACGATCGCCGAAAATCGATGAGAATATATCGGCAAATGACCCAAATCCGGAGAATTGTTCACTGCTCCGCCCGGAACCGGATCGGCCGGCATTGGCAAATTGCGACATTATATCCTCGTATGAGAACCCCCCTCCACCGGCCGGACCGCCCTCCGGACCGCCGCCTAAACCGGCCCCGTACTTGCGCATCATATCGTATTGCTGTTTCTTTTTCGGATCCGACAGTACGCTATAAGCCTCGGAAATCTCCTTAAATTTGCTTTCCGCCTGCTTGTCGTTGGGGTTGGCATCGGGATGGTATTTCTTGGCCAGTTTGCGGTACGCTTTCTTTAATTCGGCCGCCGATGCCGATTCGGGTATGCCTAATATATTATAATAATCCGCCATATTTATTTCCTTCGCTTTAATTCAAATCGAAACTTATAATTATTTTTGGTAAGCTCATAAACCTGACCCGCGGCCAAAGGCGGTTTCAAATGCAAATCAAAATCGATATCATAGCTTACTAGGCCGCTGCCCCGGCAGGTTTTACAGGTCGAAATCAGAGTGCCGCCGAAACCGAAACAATCCGGGCAAATTTTCTCCTGAGGGATTGAAATCACGGTATTGGCGCCGTTTTTGAATTCGTCATCACTGAGAAACAAATCGAAAGTCAGGTTCTTTTTCAGAGGAAAACGAAACCTGTCGGCAAATACATCGATTAAATCATCGAATACATCCTGGACAACCGGCTGGACATGAACCCTGTCCGAGCGATAAGCCGCGTTTAACGGACGATGAATACCCGCAATCCGGTCGTATTGTCGCCGGCTCGTTGGATTAGACAGCGTGTCGAAAGCTTTTTTTATCAAAATGAAATTATCCGAACGAACGCCGGCTATATCGGGATGATATTTCTTGGCCAGATTGCGAAACGCCGATTTTATTTTATCGTAGTCGGCATCGACCGCGATTCCCAGTATGTCGTAGTAGTTTTTCATTTTTTCGCTACAGGCTTTATAAATCTACTTTCGATGACTGAATCTGTCAATTTATTATCTGTGACCTGGCCGTAGGGGCACGGCATGCCGTGCCCCTTAACACTAATAGCCGGAACTGGAAAGGCCCGGCTATTAATATTTAGAAGAAACCGTTTTTATTTCCCCACGAAATTCGTCACATTACTTTGAATTCGTATTCGCCGCCTTCAGTTCCTTGCTTTTGCTCGTATCCGCCGATGACGTCTTCTCCTGATCGGCCTTTCTTTTATACTCCTCACTTCGATGATCGGTTATATAAAATCCGGAGCCTTTGAACAGAAGGCCGGCGCCAGCGGATATCAGTCTTTCCGCTTTTACTCCGCATACCGGGCAGTCAGCTTCCGGATCGGTCATCGGCCGGAAACTCTCGAACCGGTGTCCGCAAGCGGGACAT
>CAZFSN010000284.1:0-3213 GCA_964521815.1 uncultured Ignavibacteria bacterium
TCAACATAAATTACTCTTTTAATATCGATATAGTTCCGCCGGGTATGCGCGATATGATGGAATCCGGCGGAACATATTGAATCAAGCGTATTTATTAGAAGCAGCTGTTAAATCACAGCTTTTAGCCTACGACCTGACAGAACGTTATAGTTCCGCTATATTGAAGTGATTAGTAAGCGCCGGAGGTATTGCGCTTAAATTAAAAAAGGGGCGCCGGCAGGACGCCCCCGACAAAGAGGAAATTGATTATGGGTGAAAAATTGATTTAGTCATCATCTCCTTCGGTCTCATTGCGCTCATTGTCATTGTCTCGGAACTGACGGTATTTGCCCATGCCCATCTTATCGTGTCTACCCATTCCTTTGCCCATACCCATCTTATCGTATCTGCCCATTCCGCGGCGCATATCGCACGGGCCGTCACCCGGGCCGAAACCCATGCCCCGGCCTTTGTGACCGCTTCTCATCATTGTTTTGCGCATAGCCGCCCGTTGGTCATCGGTCAGCAGGTTCATGCGGTCGATTCGATTGGCCAGTCTTTTTTGAGCCATGGTAGCTTTAATCGCCGAGATGGCTTCCTGTTTCTTCAGGGCGGCTTTTTTATCTATCTGCTTGGCCATCATGATTTCTCTTAGTTCAAGTTTGGCTTTTTCCAAATCCGCCTTAGTTTGGATCATCTCTTTGTGATTAGCCATAGCATTGGCCTGAAGCTGTTCGATCTGCTGATCGGTCAGCTTGAGCTCATCGGCCATTCCCATAATTGGGCATTGTTGAGCCTGAGTGACCACCGGCATCAGAATTAAAGCCGCCGCCAAAACTAAAATTACGTTTCTCATGTCTACGCTCCTTTTAATTGAATTATTATTGGTTATTTCCACCTTGGAATCCTTTTCCTCTCATTTCTTTTCTGGCATCCCTCATGATATCCTGAATATGCCGCATGAATTCGACCTCGAAAACATACAGGCGCCCGATCTGCTGAGTCGTCAGGATACCATTCAGGTCTTGCCGAAATTTCACTCGAAGGTCATTAATCCTCTGGTCAAAATTATCCAGTTTATCCAGAAGTTCGTTGATTTTTTTATCATCCGGTTTGTCCTCACCGGTCAACAGGTCGAGCTGATCGAAAACCGTTCGCCTTTCTTCCTCGATTGCCTTTCTGCTGTCATTAAATTGTTTATAGGCGGGGAAAAATTTCTCCGATTGCTCCGGTGTAAGGTTAAGATCCTCGGTCAGTTTCCAGACTTTTAAGGTTTCAATCCGCTGGCGCATCTGTTCGCGCATCGGATGGTCTCCGGGAGGATCGCCCGGCGGAAAATCACCCCAGCGCTGGGCGAATATATCGGTTGTCATCCCCAAAGCCAGGACAACGATCAGTATTTTGTAAAGTTTCATAACTTACCCCTCGTTATTATAAAGTTTGTTTAGTTTTTCGTTCATATAATTCAGAGCCTCATCGTTTAAATCATCAAGCGAATACCTATAATCTGAATACATGATTGTTTCGTAATCCAGTTCGCTTTCGAGTGTATCAATCAGTTCGGTTGATTTATCGGCAAACAACAGGCTTAATATGGCGTAATAATTCGATTCGGAATAGACCTCGTCATCGGAATAGGAGAGATCCGCCGCCGGGTAATAATCGGATTCAATATAATTCGTAGTATCGCCGGTACTTGCTTGATAATCTGTCATAGTCCTAATAGCCGGTTTGAATACGACCAGCGCCAGGAGAATGGCCGCGGCAATAGGCGTAGCGAATTTATATAACCAGCCTTTCCAGGGGCTTACCTTGCCGCTTTCGATTTTTTCCCAGACATCCGGCAGGAAATCAGCCAGTTCGGCCTGATCGATCTGTTGCTCCGGTTCGGATTCCAGTAATGTCAACAAGCTTTTTAGCGATTCGTACTCATCAGTACAGGTTGCGCATTCAGTTAGATGAGCGGCTATTTTTTCCGCCTGATCGGGGGAGAGCTTGTTTCGGGCGTAATCATCGAGCCGGTCGCGGCATTCTGAACATCTCATGATACTTCTCTCCCTTCTTTTAAATATAAGCCCAAATAAGCCTTAAGTTTCTGTACCGCTTGATAATAATTCGCTTTAACCGCGCCCTCGGTTATCGATAAAATCTCGGCTATTTCCGCGTGCGGCTTTTCCTCGTATTGGCGAAGCACAAACACGGTTTTCTGACGGGCCGGCAACTTGTCAATAGCATCGGCTATCGCTTGGCCCAATTCCGCCTGTTCCAGTTTATCAGGCATTAGTTCCGAAAACGCGGTCGGGTCAATCGTGTCGATCGATTCGGCCTGACGGCCACGGTCGCGCTTGATAAAATTCAACGACAGGTTGACCGCTATTCTGTAAACCCAGGTATAAAACGCGGATTCGGCCCGGAAAGATTGGCGATTGCGATAAGCCTTAACGAAAGCCTCCTGGGCCAGGTCCTTGGCTTCATCCCTGTTTTTGACAATCCGCAATACCACCGAATAAATCCTTTCCTTGTATCGATTGACAAGCTGCCCGAAGACTCTGTCATCATCTATTTTGAATTCGTCCAGCCTGTCCATTTCATCCTGTTTGTAAAATTAGACACATTCGTGACCCGATAGTTTAACCGGTCTTTTGTCGTCGGGTCAGGCGACCCAACGACACTGTATAAGATATTATATATCAATAGGGTATGTCGAGAGGAAAATGGAAGATGAGTTTCCCTAAAAATTTCGGTAAGTTGTTTGAGTTTATGAAGACTACTCCCATCCAGGTTGTGTCGGGTCGTAGGGCGAAGCCCGTGACCCGACACTGATTTACCCTCTTATGCCGCCGGGTCACGCCTTACGGGCTACGACCCAGCGGAACTGATTGTAAGAATGAAAACAGCGGCGGAGATTCCCCGTTTTTTCAAAAATCATGTTTTCCAGATTCATAAAAAGCTAAACCTATGAGTTTATTAATGTTCTATGAAAATATGCCTGATTTTCGGGGAAAGTCCTTAAAATGGAAGCATGGCGATAAATATACCGCAATTTATTACGTGTTGTCAAATCCGCCGATCCAACAACTATTTAAATACCTATTCATTTCAGCAAAATCACTTTGCCGCTATTTTCAGCGTTATTAGTTACTATCTTATAAAAATACACACCGCTGGGCAAATTCCCCGCGTTCCATATAAACAGGTTGTCGCCTATTTGTTTACCAGAGATTAAAACAGAAT
>CAZFSN010000285.1:0-3175 GCA_964521815.1 uncultured Ignavibacteria bacterium
ATCGGCTTCGATTCTTTAGTCTGTTTTTGTTCTGTACCTGAATTCTTGTCCGTCGTTTGTTTTCTATCCTCTTTGATAACCGGCTTCTGATCTTTCGAATTTGATTCTTTTCTCGAATCATTGTAGTCTTGCCTGTCATCGGGACGTTTATCTTCCCGGCCCTGAATTTTCTTTACGATAGCGCCTTGATCCCGCGAATTGGCATCATCTCTGAACCGATTATCATCTATCCGTGTTGTTTGCTCGGTGCTGCGCGGAAGTTTTGAATATTTTTCGACAATTCGCGATGGCGGATTCGGGCGGGGCCGGGTGTGCTTTACCCGTACCTGGTCCGCTTCCCGCTTGAAATCCGTTTCGTTGCGGTAATTTTCCTGATCGAATTTCCAGGTACGTAATTTCCCTCGGCCGTAATCGAAATCGCGGTAGCCTCGCTTGATTTTAGCGTCCACATAGTATCTTTGGCCATGATTGACATAGAAATAATCCTGCCAACACGGATAGCCGTGATAATATATCCAAATCCAATGCCGGCCGATATAAATTTCGGGTACGAGTATGGGCGCTATACCGAAATACATACCGTCAATCCAGACCTCGCAACCAGGAAAACTGGTGCCCACCCAAACCGAACCTACGTAGTAGGGATCGTATTGCCAGTGACGGTACCAGCGGTGATTGCGATAATCGGCGTTGATATAAAACATCGTCGACACGCCGACATACGGCCCCTGGGCGATACGCTGGTTTAAATCGAGGACAAAGGCGGCCCGTTCCCCGCGAACCGAATGAATGAAATCATCATAGTAAGAGTCCCAATTGCCGTAGTCGAAATATTCATACCTGATAAATGCCGGCGCGGGTATCGGGTTATAGCTGGCAACGGCGTAAATATATTCACTGCCGCTGGGCCCGGATATTTCCAGGCGGTAATCATCATAAGTATCCGGTATCCGATAGACATCACCGCCGCGAACGAATGTGTCGCTGTCATAATCCGAAGGGTAAATCAAGCTGACATTACCTTCGGGATCGATATCATAGACGACAACGTAGCAATCATCGCTGGCCCTGAAATATATGGCCACGTCTTCGCCGTAATAATATGTCGATGCTTCGCCTTTGTTCACCCAGATATCGACACTGAGATCCCCCAGGTTTCTGTCTCCAAACCTTTCGCCTGCCGATACCGCGCTTGCCATACCGACAATCAAGACAACGAGCACGCAAAATTTGAATTTTCTTAACATATTCTTCACCTCTCTTATTATCCTATTAAAGGTTTCTTCTCTTTCGATTTATTCATCATCATTTTTTGTATTCTTCTCTCTAAATCTATTGAATAAAAATCGCTTCCTGCTGGATTTCCCTTAGTTTGCCGGATTCACTTCAAGTTTAGGTTTAAAAACCAGGGGGTTGATTTTCAATTCGCGATTACCCGGATCTGTCTGGTAAGCCCAGGAAAATACCATTGATCGATTATTATAATTCAGATCAGTAATCCAGATTTTAGCGTAATGCCATCGGCCGCCATGCCATAATTTGAGTATATAAATATGGCCCTCAATCGCCTCGACACCCGAAAATGCCGACCAACCCGCGGTCGGAGCGTAGCCGACATCATCGAAATGATCGGCGTAGCCGAAATCCTGTATATAGTAGTCATCGTAAGTCACATCGATAAAAAACTCATCATAGAACGTATCGTAATCCAGGTAGATATCGCAATTGGCATCATCATAAGGCAGGATTTCTTGATAGTACAAATCGTAGCCGGAGGTTCCCGGGTGGGTGTGATAATCATAAATCGTCACATTGTAACCGTCAGGCCGAGGCGTATCCATCACATAATCCGAAAAATATGACCTCTTGCCACCCTCATCCACGGCCGTAACCGCGTAATAATAGGTGACGCCGTTCTGTACATCATAATCTGGCCAACTGGTATATGCCGCCGAAATTACATCCAGACGGGTATAATTATCTGTATTGTTCGGGTTTGAATTGCCCGGTGCGTACCAGATCTCATAGACATCGATATCATCGACATCGACTGGATACCAGAATAAAGTAATTAATTCATTACCGGTTATCGATGTTAACCCGGTTGGGGCCGGTGGATATTCATCCTCGTATACTGTCACTACTCTTTGATCGTTATAGCAACCGCTAATTGTCAATGTCGCCAGCGCTAAAATAATCGCTATCACTTTAATCTTTTTCATTAAGACCTCCTTACCATCTGCCTGTTAAATTAAACAACTTCCATGCCAATTGATAGAATCATATAACTTATTATACTATAATAAGATATAAAGCGATATTGAAAGGGGCTCAACGCCGATGCACAATAATTGTTCATACTCTAACAGCTTTGTGCATTTTGAATTTGACAGCCATAGATATTTTTTACAGGCAAAATAATATATTGCTCGAATAGACCGAGTTTTAACTTGCATCGTCTAAAAAATAATCATACAGACAGATTATGGACTTCAACATAAAATTAAAAGGTAAAAAATATGAAAATTATTATTCGAGACGCTGACAAACACGACACTCCTATCATAGTGCAATTGATTCGAGAACTGGCCGCTATTGAAGGCGACCAAAGCCGGCTTGATGATGATTATGTCGATAAATACTTATCCGATCCAAATGTTGGCATACTAATAGCAGAAATAGATAGCGAACCGGCCGGACTTCTCAGCTATTCGCTTCGGCCGAATTTATACCACGCCGGAATAGCCTGTTTGATTGACGAACTGATAGTTTCCAAAAAGATACGCGGTAAGGGGACGGGAACCGCTTTAATCACGGAGCTTCTCAGACAGCTGAAAGATATGAAATGCATCGAAGTCTCGGTAGCAGTGATGCCAGATAATTTAAAAGCAAAAAGTTTTTACCAAAAGCATGGATTTAGTTCTGAAATTTCATTACTGGAAAGACATGTTATCGATTGATGATACGGAAAAATATTGCCAGACAAAACAACTCAGATATTATCGTATCTGAGTTGAGGTTGTTGACAAAATGACTAAAAAGTAAATTAACACTGAATGTTATGTCGGGTCGTAGCCCGATAGGGCGTGACCCGACATGAAATTAGCAGTCGGGTCACGTTTCGCTACGACCCGACTGAACCCAACTGTATACTTTATCAACAGCCTGAGTTCAG
>CAZFSN010000286.1:0-3060 GCA_964521815.1 uncultured Ignavibacteria bacterium
AAAGAAGCTAAAATTATTTGAAAGCGATTTGAAAATAGGGTCGAATTAATACCCTAAGTCCAATACTTATTTAAATATATACATTTGGATATCCCTGTCAACAAAAATCTTAGCCAATTACTTAAAAATATTTATCAGCGTATAATTATATATGCTATTTTACAGATCCTAATTAACACCTATTTTGCGCTCATATATCAAATATACTTGATTTTGACCAGTTTTAAATTGGTTGATTAAAGTATATTTGCGCTCGATAAGCTGTTTTATACCATTTAATGCAGCCACACCGAAATTATTACGTAATATGACAAGCTTTGTCAGATCATTATCAATTCGCTTAATTAAATCATCAGAATTTGAACTACCCGAAATATACCTTTGTATATTCGTATCTATTTCATTTGCAGCTATTTGACGATCGCTCAATAGGGCCAATAAAGGAACAGATCCTGAATCGCCAAATATCTTTTCATTTTGTGATGTACGCTTATGAATTTCATCAACCATATCATAAACCGAATCGAATAGCCTGCTCTCATGCCAGAGAAGGTAGGTTAGACTGCAATATGATTTTCCTATAACTCTTTCGTCGTGCCAAAATAACAGCTTGATCGCTTTATCAATAAAATCCGGTAAAATAGAAGGTTGCCAGCTATAATAAAAGGTCTTTTCAGGGACCGGTTTTCCTATATATTTTTTATAATAGCTTAAATTTGATTCGAGTTTAGGACTTAATAAAAAGCCCGCGATAAATATTACCAATATAGCAGTTGTCAAAATGATATCTGATCTTCTTATACCGGTTTTACTAACCGCCTGCTTCGCCTTTATTATTGTTTTGAAATAATAAATCACTTTTGATACTGCCCATCCCACGGTTATACCGGCAAAAGGAAATAAGGGAATAAAATAATACATCCAGACTCGATTCAACGGCAATAAAACAAGCAAGAAAATAGCTACAATTAATGTACTAAGCAATGGTAGCTCTAAATTAGTTTCCTTTAGTTTATCAAATACATTTTTAGATGTATTCTTTATATTTCCTTGTGTTTTTAGACTGAGTGACATTTGCGTGGTTAATAATGGCAGGCTCAGTATAAAAAACAATATTGGAATAGCGTTATGGAATAGCATAGTGCCTTTCATTCCGGAAATAGAATCAGCTGTCATCGGATTTTTATAAATGTGATATCTAAATACATTTTGTACTAAATCTTTGAAACCCGTCCATATACCTAAAATTATAAATAAAACTGCTCCAGCTCCCAGTATCCAGATGACTAGTTTAACTTTTTCTCGATAATTTGATATAAAAGCCCAAATTATTAAAGCCGCTACAACGGGTATCGAATATAACCTGGTAAAAATCGCCGCTAAACAAAAACCGGCGCAAGTTTTTGTAGAACCCGAACGAAATGCTAAAAATGCTACGAGCAGAAGTACGATAGTCATATTTATACCTGTATAATGCGATGACGCACGTAATGGCTCATACGAAAATAAGCTAAAGGCCATAGCTGTGATCGATGCTGATAATCCAATTTCGCGATATACTATAAGGGCTAAAACTAATCCCCCCACAAGATACCATAAAACCGGCAACAACCTATACAGAATAAAATTGTAGCCAAAAAATTTAAAAATTACCGATGTAAACAGTGCTTGTAAAGGGGGGTGCGCCATCGCAAAATCTTTGTAGGGAATCATTCCCTGAGATATTAGTTTTGCCTGGTATAAGTAAATATGCTCGTCACCGGCATATGCATGTAATGCATACATTTTAACTATAAGATATAAGAACGTGACTAAACTAATTCCGAAAACCCAGAAAATATTTTCTTTCTTGTGCTTTTTCAAATCCAGCATCCGTAATAATTGGTATTAAGACGTTTTAGGGAAAAGTTGTCAATAAAATCCGACAATATTTTACACTATTAAGTTGGCAAAAAGGTAACTTTAAAGTCACCTTTTTATCAATTGGTTCTATAATTGGATTCATTTCCTGGCCATCTTACCAGAATTAAATCTACCAGCAATAACGTCTTCGCACCCCAGCCAGCCAGATGGCGCGGTTGGCGGTAGTCCGCCTGCATTATACCGGGCAGGTTCATAATGACCGGGATCATCCTCATAGGTGACATCCTGACCATCAGCAATCGGTGGCTAGGTTGATACCGCTGGGGAGATAGACATAGTTCATCGGTCCGGCTTGCCCGCCGACCCAGAAACCAGATTCAAAACTAAAAGATACCAAGAATGCATATCAATAACAAAATTAATGAAACTGATATCAAGGTTTTCATAAGAAACCTCCTTAAACTTAATTTACCTATTCTTTTCCAAATTTGCAAGCTGATTTTCGAGTTGTTCTATCCTCGTGTTTTGGGCTTCAATAATGCCGGCCATTTCATTTAATTTAGATTCCAACCGGCTTACTGTTTCGGCCATGACGGAACTCGGCAAAGGCTGCCAGGTGCCGTTGCCCGAGGCGTCAGAGGTTAACACATAACCGGCCGAGGCGCCTCCCATCTTCTGAAAGAGACTGGTAATGACCTTGCCGGCATCGACATTGCCGCCGATCGACGCGTGACCATCCACTATGACATTGCCTCTCAGCCATGATGCTCCATTCACATCCAGTTTGGCAGAAGGCGATGTAGTACCAATGCCGATGTTAGTGCCATTATCATAAATAATTGAAGCCGTAACGGAATTAATACTATTAAACTTTGGAATATAATTGGCGGTACCGGAACCGCCAATCGCGTTCAGGGGCTGCCAGGTGCCATTGCCCGATGCATCGGATGTTAGCAAATAGCCTGATGACGATCCGGGTATTAAACGAAATTGGCTGATTATTATCCGGTTGGCGTCTATAGCATCGCCTATAGAAGCTGAATTATCCACGATCAAGCCGCTCCTGGAACGGATATCACCGTTAACATCGAGTTTCGATGATGGCGACGTTGTACCGATGCCAACATTGGCACCATTATCATAAATAAGTGAATTGCCAATTGTCGTGGTGCCGGTAAACTTGGAAAGGTAGTTTGT
>CAZFSN010000287.1:0-3048 GCA_964521815.1 uncultured Ignavibacteria bacterium
TTTCAAAGTGGCGGCTTATCATATCAACGCCATCGAGGAATCACGAAAACTGAAACCGACGATCCCCAAAATCGGTATGGATGGCATACCGATAAAGGATGAAATAGAGCTTGAATTGAAACTGTTGGAATAGCTATAGTGGGCGGCACACGTCCTCGTGTGCCCCAGCGAACATTACAAGGAACGGGCAGACCGGGAGGTCTGCCGCGCACAAATAAATGCAATTTTATATTAAGTTATCGGCAGTTCGATATCCTCCCAGACGAAAGCTTTCTTGCCAAGTTGCTTTTCGAAAAACTTAAGCAATATATTACGACAGCCATCCCGCATCACACCAAACTTAACAGATATACCGGCCTGTTGAAGAAAATCGTATTTTGAACCGGACGCGCCATTTATAACATCTTTTTCGCCATAGACAACATTTGAAATTCCATAATGAATCATCGCCCCGGAACACATGGCGCATGGTTCGAGCGTGGAGTAGAGCGTGATTCCGGACAGATCGAATCCATTAGGCAAGTGTTTGGAAAGATCGTTTAAGCACTCTATCTCGGCGTGACGGGTGATATCTTTTAGCTGGTTGCGGCGGTTGTGCCCCCGAGCGATAATCCGGCCATCCTTAACAGCCACCGCGCCGATCGGCACCTCGCCCTCGGCCAAACCTTTTTCAGCCTCTCGGATTGCTTCGGCCATGTATTTGTCATCATCAGACATAATTACACCTCAAAACGAAAATTTTTATGAAATTACAGACCCGATGTAAAAATATAGACGAACTTGGGCGCGAAAGCAAGGAAAATTATCATTTTTATTATATCGATTGGGATTGACCGGCAAATCAAGTGACTAAAATGGATAAGAATTAAGTACGAGAAAAGTCTGTTTTTACTTGCCATTCAGCCAACTATTACCTATGATTTCACTCATGAATTTTAAAAGGAACCGGTAGTATTTTTTAAAAAATGATAAAGATAAAACTGAATCGGGAGAAAAATAGATGGGACAGAATTTAATCGAAAAAATCGCTCAGAAATACGCTTTTGGCCTTGAAACTGACCAGGTTGTTCATAGCGGCGACTATATTTCAATCCAGCCAGCCCATGTGATGACTCATGACAACACCGGCGCGGTTATACCCAAATTCGTCGGCATCGGCGCGTATAAAATCATCCACCCCCGGCAAGTTGTATTTACGCTTGACCACAACGTACAGGATAAAAGCGAAGCCAATCTGAAAAAGTACGCCAAGATCGAGGAATTCGCCAAGATGATGGATGTCGATTTCTACCCCGCCGGCCGAGGTATCGGGCATCAGATAATGTGCGAGGAGGGCTATGCCTGGCCCGGCACGATGGTGGTTGCCTCCGACAGCCATTCGAATATGTACGGCGGCCTGGGCTGTTTGGGAACGCCTATCGTGCGCACCGACGCGGCCGCTATCTGGGCGACCGGCCGAACCTGGTGGCAGATCCCGCCCGTGGCTAAAGTTAAATTCACCGGTAAGCTCAAACCCGGTGTCGCCGGTAAGGATGTCATTATCACCCTGTGCGGTTATTTCAATAACGATGAAGTTTTAAATTACGCGCTCGAATTTAGCGGTGATGGCGCAAGCTCACTGCCGGTGGACCAACGGCTGACTATCGCCAATATGACCACCGAATGGGGCGCTTTGGCCGGCGTGTTTAATATCGATAAGGTAACCATAGACTGGCTGAAACTGCGAATCGAATTTATCGCCAAACGCGGCCTGGCAGGGGTGCCATCGGATACAGATGGCAAAGGCAAACATCCCAGACTGAATATAGACAGGATAAAGGAACTGGAAAATAATTTGCCTCTACCTGATTTCGACGCCCACTATACCAAGGAGTTGACTTTAGACTTAAGTACGGTCCAGCCTCATGTCAGCGGGCCCAATCATGTTAAA
The DNA here is from genome assembly GCA_964521815.1 of uncultured Ignavibacteria bacterium. GTDB lineage: Bacteria > Zixibacteria > MSB-5A5 > UBA10806 > 4484-95 > JAAEQD01. The sequence goes on from CAZFSN010000287.1 coordinate 1,931, forward strand.
ACGATGACCTCGGTAGCCCAGATGCGCAAGAAGAATATTAAAATTCATAAAGCCTATCTGGTATCCTGTGTCAATAGCCGGGTGGATGATCTGGCTGAAGCGGCCCGGGTTATACGGGGCAAGCATGTTGCCGAGGGCGTGGAGTTCTATATAGCCGCCGCCTCCAGCGAGGTTCAGGCCGAAAGCGAAAAACGCGGCGATTGGCAGGCGTTGGTCGAGGCCGGCGCGATAGTTTTGCCCCCGGGCTGCGGGCCGTGTATCGGTTTAGGCGCGGGTTTACTTCAGGATGGCGAGGTTGGGATATCAGCCACTAACCGCAATTTCAAAGGCCGTATGGGATCAAAAAACGCGGAGGCATACCTGGCCTCACCGGCGGTAGTCGCGGCCTCGGCGGCCGCCGGTATAATAGATTACCCCAATTTCGAGGAGGTTGGCAAGATTTCGGCAGATATTAAGACCAACCCCAAATCGAAAACCGAAACCGCCGGGGTAACCATAATCAGTGGCTTTCCGGAAAGTTTAAAAGGCGAACTGGTTTTTTGCCATCAGGATAATCTCAACACCGATGGTATTTATCCCGGTAAATATACCTATCAGGATGATTTCACGCCCAAACAGCAAGCCGGGGTGGTTATGGAAAACTACGACCCGGAATTTAAAACGATAGTCAAAGAAGGCGATTTGCTGGTTGGCGGCTATAACTTCGGCACCGGCAGTTCGCGGGAGCAAGCGGCGACATCGCTTAAGTACAAAGGTATCAGGCTGGTGCTGGCCGGATCGTTTTCCGAGACCTATAAACGCAACGCGATCAACAATGGCTTTTTGATAATCGAATGCCCGGAGCTGGTTGATAATATGAAAGGGAAATTCGGCACGGAAAAGCTGACCGTGAAAACCGGCATAATCGCGACTGTCGATTTTAAGGCCTCGAAGCTGATTACCGAGGAGAAGGAATATTCACTAAGCCCGATAGGCGCGGCCGCTCAGGAGCTGATTGTTACTGGCGGCCTGGAAAACTGGGTGAAGGAGAAGCTGAAGAAGTAAGAAGCGTATGGTAGGTCAGGAGCCTCATACGAGCCTTCGGCCTGTGCTCCTGACCGAAAAAGCCAATGGTGTCA
>CAZFSN010000288.1:0-3032 GCA_964521815.1 uncultured Ignavibacteria bacterium
CATCAAGAAATAGAATTTTATATAAATAATTCAGATAGGCGGCGGTTAGCCGCCTTTTTTGTATAAAAAAACCGGCCGATATTAAAGATTATGTCAAATCGTGCCGGCAAGGGTGTAATCTGACATGGATTAGCAGACGGGTCACGCTTCACTACGACCCGTCTGAACTTATATTTTAAGTTTGTCAATAATTTGAGACAGAAATTAGCCGCATTTTTTGTGCAAAAAAACCGGCCGATATAGCCGGTTAAATATATTATCTTAATTAAAAATCCTAAGCAGTTTTCTTGACTGATTTTTGGCTATCGGCAGTATCCGATTTTGTTTTCGTCTTAGCGGCAGGAGAAGAACCCGATACCACCGATGGCTTATCCTTCTCGGCGGCTTTCTTATAACTGTCAGAGCGATGATCGGTGATATAGAAACCGGAACCTTTGAACAGAAAGCCGGCGCCGCCGGAGATAATTCTTTCGACCGGCCCGCCGCATCGAGGGCATTTATCCAGCGGCTCATCGGTAATTGTCTGGAACTCCTCGAAATGATAATCGCATTTAGTGCATTTATATTGATAAGTAGGCATTAAGCTTTCTCCCGAACTTTATCCGCTTTCCTCTCTCGGCCGTTGAATAAATTCCTGATATCATTTTCGTTAATAAACTTTTCGAATGCCTCGACTGTTTCGAAATTATTTTCGGCTAACAATCTGATTACCCAATTGGTCGTCATCGGCGAAATGCTGATAATCGGGATATTCCGTTCATAGGCCCGATTCATTTCGATAGCCGTACCCATCGATGCTAAAGGTAGATAGGCTATCATCAAATCGCAGGTATCGATTATCTTAAGATGGTTAAAAAAAGTCGAGTGGGCCTGTTCATCGGAATATTCGACCGAGTTTTCGTGGTTCTCCACCGGATCAAAAATCTCGATATCGGGATAGCAGTTGCCGATAAGGCTTTTCACCCGATCCCGGTAGTTCTGCGAATGAATATCCTGTCCCTGCCTGGAACCCTGGATTATGCCACCAAAAAAAATCTTCATCTTCCGCTAACAATTAAAAAAAGCCAGTTCGCCGCGACCATAACTACAAGTAACAGCCTGGCTTTAAAAGCGGTTTTTCGACTAAACCGCAGAATTAACTTAAACTTAAATATAAACTCCAGGAGTTTAAAAAGCGAGAAAAAAAACAACCCGGCGCCGAAAATCACTGCCAGCGGATTGAAATAAAACATACCTAAAAGATCGCCTTTAAAGAGAGCGTTAGCCGCTCGTGTGGCGCCACAACTTAAACAGGGATAACCGGTTAACTCATGAAAAACACACACGGTCGGCGGTATGAATTTATATACGGCTAAGATTCCAAAAATAATTATCATCCAGACAACATGGATTGATAATGGTTGTCTGCCTTTTAAAATCGCGGCATCCATGTTAATTAGCCAGCCCGACCATGCCTATAAGTATGAAGATGAATCCGCAACAGCAACCACAACAGAATATCAAGGGCAGGAGAACAACCAGAATAGCCTGACCCGTCTTAAGCTTATGAACCTCTTTCACACCGATAACCATCAACACAGCCTGCCAGATCATCGCTATTACCCCGCCGATAAATGGCACAATTTCAAAAAACGAGGTCCCTTCGGTATAGGTAACAATCCTGAAAGTGGCTTCAAAATCCTCTTTGTTCCAGCCAAAAATGACTAATATCAAATGCAATATCCCGGAAGCGATAAAAAACCAGGCCATTAGAAGAAAAGGAGTAATAACGACCATAAAGAAAAACGAAATTGATCGAAGCTGATGCGAAAATTCATAATAATTATAATTAAAATTCTGACCCATATAATGATTCCATTGCGATGGATCGAACAATTGGCCGAAAAACTGGTTGTACATCATCTGAAAAACCAGACCTACAAAACCGAGTATCAAGCCATATAAAATCGGATTGCCGATACCACCTTTGACGGGCATTTTCCTGAAGAAACCGAATGGATTAAACAGGCTCTCTCTCCAGGTCTCAAACAGCGAACCGACAAAACCCAGTTTGGCCCTATCCTCCCAGGGCGTGTACTTTTCCTCGGTCTTGGTCTGCTGACTCTGAGGTTGGATGGGCGTTGAAGGTGGTTCGGGTAGCTTGTAAGCCGGCGCTCCGATTGGCTCAAAAGCCGCTCCACACTGGGGACACGATCTGAGTTCGGTCTCTGATTCGGTGACCCTCTGGCAGTTTTTGCAATATCTTTTCATGAAATCCTCCCGGTAGTTTTCTTTATTAGCAGATATTATAGGACAAAACCGCTTATTTTTAAAAATACTTTCTTTTAAATTAACGGCAAACCGGGGTAATTGTTACATTTTTCGCGATGTCTTAATTAGTATTCTTTAATATCCTAATTTTGATTGTTCATAATAAGAAAAATGGTTACCTGGAGTTATCTTTTATGAGAAAGGAAGCCGGAGATAAACATATCAAGATCGCCATCCATGACCCGTTGTGTATCGGATGTTTCGATATCGGTGCGATGGTCTTTCACCAGATTGTAAGGATGAAAGACATACGACCTGATCTGGCTGCCCCATTCAATTTTTCTTTTTTCCGGCTCTTTATCGGTTTGTTTGGCTTTCTCGATTTCCAGGTAATGTTGATACACGCGCGACCGGAGGATTTTCATGGCGTACTCTTTATTCTTATGTTGGGAACGTTCGGTCTGGCATTGGACGACGATATTAGTAGGGATATGAGTAATCCTCACCGCCGAGGAAGTTTTATTAACGTGCTGGCCGCCGGCTCCGGACGCCCTATAGGTGTCGATTCGCAGATCATCATCGCTTATTTCGACCGAGACGTTGTCCTCGATTTCCGGAATGACAAAAACCGAGGCGAATGATGTGTGCCGACGCTTGTTGAAATCAAACGGTGAAATCCGGACCAGCCGATGCACACCCGATTCGGCTTTGAGATAGCCGTAAGCGTAATCGCCTTTAATTTCGATAGTAGCCGATTTGATGCCGGCCTCTTCCCCGCCGAG
>CAZFSN010000289.1:0-3031 GCA_964521815.1 uncultured Ignavibacteria bacterium
GGATCGGAATCGATATCGTTTTCCATCGAATAATTCATGCCGCCGTGAAGACTGAAATAGCTCGAATAAATCGGATACCTTTTTGAAACGCTGAGATAAAAACCGGGAGATTTAACCAGGTAGCGATTCTCACGATAGCCGTTATTTTCATCTTTTTCCTGGTACAATCCGTAGCCTACAGAGCTATAGCCAACGGTTATCTGGGGAAATGACCTGTATTCTTCGATAAGCATATAGCGAATCTGGAATTCTATTCGGGGATTCCACACCGGGACCTCTTCGGACAGGATTTTTTGGCCGCCATAAGCCAGGCCAAGAGAAAACCTGTCGGCCAATCCAATATTTATCGCCGTCTGCACTCCACCTTCGGGAAAAGTGCGGAAATCCATGTCAAATGAACCTCGCGGCAGCATATAGGCTGTTGGCGTATCAATTAGCCAGCGAACATCATAGTGCGCCGGAGGAATATAGCTTTGATAATCATACAGCGAATCGCCGGGATAACTTTGTGTTTTAGTCTGCGCCCCTGCGAAAACCGTGAGCGCCAGCACGATTATCGAACATAAATACTTCATCGGTCCTCCTGATCGGATTGTATCATGTCAGCCAAACCGTGTCAACCTTTTTAAGGAAGATCCATCTGTTCAGTTTTCAAAGAACACAATAATATTAAAAGCAAACTGTGTGCCACCCATTCTGGTCTATTTAACTTACATCTGTTCAATGAATTAAGTTCCAATTTAGTCGGAAATAAATATCAGTTTGCACAATAATTGTGCTCGATTTCAGCCGGCCGCACTAATATTTATGGCTGCCATCGCTTAAACGTATCCTGAATGAAATGCTTGACAGTTTCACAGACATCGTTAAAATAGGCGTTAGCTTTTTTCGTATCGAAATCCAACGCGCCCGTGTTTTCTTTATAGATTAAAATCGTCGATGGGTTCGGATAAACATTGGTACCGGGCCTTACGTGATATAACATCTCCGGAGAATATTTGTCTTTTTGAACCGTCTCCGGAGCGCAGGCGATAACCGCCGCGGTCTCATCGACAGCGGCATGACCGCCCGATGTTCCATAATGCTTCTCCGCCAGCTCGCCGCAGAGTACCCACCAGTGAATCACGGCTATTTTCGCGCCGGTTTTTTCGAAAACCTCATAAGCCGCCGCCTTGAGTTCATCGAATTGCCCGCCATGGCCGTTTAAGATAACGAGTTTTTTCATCCCGCCGGCAACCATCGAAAGTAATATCTCGGTCATGTATGCCTGGAAAGTAGCTGATGATACGGTCAGCGATCCGGGATAACCGAGTAACGATTTAGTGATACCATAATTTACAGTCGGCGCTATCAGCGATTTTGTTTCCTCGGCGATTTTTTGAGCTATTGCCTCCGGGATAATATTATCTGTCCCCAGCGGAATCGCGCCATGAGCTTCGATTGTGCCTACCGGAATTATCACGCTGTCATAACCCCGTTTTTGAAGCCCCTCGATATCCTGCCAGTTAAGCCTGCCCCATCTAAGTTCCATAATCATACTCCTTTATTATCCTGGTATTGATAAAAATCTGCATTGCCTCAAAATAAGAACCCAGAAAAACGATCAATTGCTGGGCAATAAACATCACAAGGGCGGCAATTATGCCAAATTCCATTTTGCCTATAGCATTCATTATTAAAAGCGGGATGACCAACACAAAACCGGTCAATAAACCGGCAAACAGGTTGAGCGCCAGAAATCGCCGCAATTGGGTTTTCATAATCAGTTTCGAGTATTTGACCGCTAATCGCAGAGATGACTTATTGATGCTTATCTGGATAAATCTCAAGATAGTCAAATAACCGGCCAGGCAGTACAAAGCGAGAAATATTATCAGAACCATAATTATCATCGCCGATGTCTCACCGGCTATCACCCCAATTAATTTACCGATAAATAATCCGATTAAATCGAAAACCAGAAATGCTACTACAAAAACCGGTACAGCCGCCAGAGCAATCTTAATGAAGCCGCCGAAATATTTACCGCCGTCATGGCAAAACGAGGCTATCGCGAATCCATTCCCCTTCAATGCTTCGGCACAGATACCACCGTAGACAAATTGCGCCGTCAGAAAATACAGCAATCCGGCTATGAGTAACAGCAGTATTATAACGACCGCCAGCTCGCGCACTTGCCAGAACAGCTCGATCAGTTGTAAGCCATTGGGTATCGGCCAGAACCCGTCCGCGATTAACGATAGTCCGAATTTGCCGTTAAGAAATATCCACACGGGTAACACTATTATCAGCGCCGCAGCGACTTTAATCGCGTACAAGATCAAGGCCGCCCGCAAGGTACGTTTAATCGTCGCGGGCAATCTCATAAAATCCCCAGAATCATCAGAAACATCTGAACCAGAAAACCGGTAGTGGCGCTAAAAGATGATATCATGCCCGTCTCGGGCTGTATCCTGAGCGAATTATTAGTGAAGTCTTCATCAATCAGATAAAAATAGCCGGTATCAATAGCGGCCCATACAGCCGATGAATTAGAGGTAAATTCGAATGTCTGATATTTCTCCAGACCATCCCAGTACAAAAGCGTATCGGAGCCGTCGCTAAAGGCAACCCTTACATGCTGCGGCAGTACGCCTTCGTAATTACGTTGGACTTCGACTGTATTAGAATAAACATCATTATTTTTACCGGTCTTGATTAGTGACACTTCATAATCGACCCGGGCAGTTCCAAAGATAAAACTATCGAAAAACCAATCGAGATTTTGGCCGGAGCTTTTTTCGAAAACTGCTTGCAAATCATGGCTATCGGGGTGCTTGTACTTGTATGTCTCAGCGTATTCCTTTAAGGCTTGATTAAAAACCTCCGTGCCGAGTACGCCTTCAAGCGTTCTTATCACCGCCGCGGCCCGGCCATAGACATTAATAAAGTAATCGTTATCATAGAATTGATCGCTCGGCCAGGCGACCGGAGTCAGGGACCGGGCCATCCTGACCGACAATGCGCTGATATCGGTGAAAGACACCTCGAT
>CAZFSN010000290.1:0-2982 GCA_964521815.1 uncultured Ignavibacteria bacterium
TATTCGCTATGACAGCCATATGCGATCCGGGCGATGAGATCATCGTGTTCGAACCATTCTACACCAACTATAACGGTTTCGCCATTCAGGCCGGTATCAAGCTGATACCGCTGACAACCAAAGCCGAGGATGGCTACCATCTGCCGTCATCCGCCAGAATAAAAAAAATGATTACCAAAAAGACACGCGGCATAATGTATTGCAATCCCAATAACCCGACCGGAACGTTATATAGTAAAGATGAGATTCTCCGCCTGCGCGATATCGTTATTAAGCATAATCTTTATTTGTTAGCTGATGAAGTCTATCGCGAATATATCTACGAGGGCGAATACACCAGCGTCATGTCGCTTGATGGTATCGATGACCGGGCGATAATGCTCGATTCGATCAGCAAGAGATTTTCCGCCTGCGGGGCGAGAGTCGGTAATCTGGTCAGCCGGAATGAGGCTATCTACACCGCCGCGCTTCATCTGGGGCAGGCGAGACTCTGTTCGCCGACTCTGGAACAGGTCGGCGCCGCGGCCGCGTATGATTTAGGCGATGAGTATTTCAACAAAATGATCGATGAGTACCGCAGTCGACGGGATGTGGTTTATGACGGCTTAATGCAAATCGACGGCACTGTCTGTATCAAACCCAGCGGGGCATTCTATATCATGGCCAAACTGCCTATCGATAACGCCGAGGAGTTTTCCAAATTCATGCTGACCGATTTTCAGCATGACGGCAAAACTGTCATGATGGCCCCCGGGCCGGGTTTCTACGCCTCCACGGGCAAAGGCCAATCGGAATGCCGGATCGCCTATGTGCTCAACACCGATGATTTAAAAGACGCCATGCTGGTTTTGAAGCATGGGGTAGAGGCTTATAATTCCCGATGAATGTCAGGCTGGGCATAGACCTCGGCGGGACCTTTATCAAAGCCGGTGTTGTCGATAGTTCGCATAAGATTCTATATCATCTTCAGCATCCTGCCGGCGCTGATATTGATTCAGCGGCTGTAAAGAATAATCTCAATTTAGTCTATCATCGTCTACGCGAAACATGCAAAAGCAGAAAATTTAAACCGCTTTCGATAGGCATCGGCAGTCCCGGTACTATCAGCCAGCCTCATGGCATTGTCACCGATGCCGCTCCTAATATTGCCGGCTGGCATGGAATCGTATTAACAAAGATTTTCGGCAAGATAGATATTCCGGTGTTTGGCGATAACGATGCCAACTGCGTTGCTCTGGCCGAATATATGGTGAGTTATAAAAGCCGCTATAAAAACATGGTCTTCATGACTATCGGTACCGGTATCGGCGGCGGTATCATTATTGATGGCAAACTCCATCGCGGCAGTAACTTTGCCGCCGCGGAGATCGGCCATACGGTTATCAAGCATAACGGCCGATTATGCAAATGCGGCCTGAGGGGCTGTCTGGAGGCTTACGCCAGCGTGCCTAACATGATGAGGCGAACGACATATTGGGCCGGGCGGACGCGAAACAAAATCAAAGCTGACCTTACGCCGCGGGAACTCTATAAAATGTATAAAGCCGGTAATCGAATGGCCGTTAAAACTATCGAGGAAAATGCCGAATATGTTGGTGCCGGATTGGGTTCATTGGCAAATACCTTAAACCCGGAAATCATGATTATCGGCGGTGGGTTTTCGGGAACGGGCCGGGAGTATTTGAAGTTGATAGAGAAGTCAATATCCCGGCACGCGTTTGAAGCGGCTACTGCCAAACTAAGAGTAGCCAGGGCTAAAATGGGCAATTACGCCGGGTTTGTCGGAGCGGCACTTTTGCCGTATGTTGATAAAAATGGCAAAATTGGAAGAAAAAGATAAGAAACCCAAGAAACGGGAATTTATCGGCGTGATATATAAATGCTGCCATGTTTATAGCCGAATTTATCTCAATAAGAAGAAAACGGCCTTCGTCGGCTGGTGCCCTCGATGTGGCGCTAAAATGGAAGTGTTTTTGACACCGACCGGCTCGAATTCTCGTTTTTTCGTGGCGGAGTAATAAAAGTGTTGATTTTTGGCAAATATTTTCCATACAATATATCGATGAATTATGAGTATTTTGTTTTGGCAGATTCTGGCGATAATACTATTAGTCGCCCTGATTATCAGTTTGAAAGCCCGGTCGGAATTGGCCAAAGAAAAAGACAGGCGGGATGAGGAACAGTCGGATATGAATGAGAAGCTTTATGTAGTGCCATTGGATGAAGGCACCAGACGGTACGGCGGCTGGCTTCTTAATGAATTATGCAAGCGGTTTACGCTTAAACCTCAGTCCGGTATTGTCTCCCGTCTGCCCGAGGAGTCTTTCAATCAGAAGCAGAACCAGTATTATGCCAATACGATATTGAGCAAGCTGGAGATGCTCAAAGGCTCGGATTTTGAACTGATTCTGGCTTTAACTGAGGAAGACCTGTTTATTCCCAACAAAAATTTCGTCATGGGCCAGGCCAACAGTGCCAGCCGGACTGCCATAGTCAGCACATTCCGGATCAAGCCAGAATTTTACGGTCTGCCCGAAGACGATAATCTTCTTAAGGCCAGACTTTTGAACCTGGCCTCGCATGAGGTCGGCCATATGCTAGGCCTGAAAAACTGCAAGAATGAAAATTGCCAGATGTATGTGGCTGATTCATTGGTCGATCTCGACAACCGCCCCGAAAGCTTCTGCGCCGATTGTATTCTGGATTTGACATTGCCGACTAAGGTTAATATCTAGCATTTTACACATATAGGTAGGTCAGGAGCCCTGTCCCGAAAGGGATGGCTTGCGCCACGCTCCTGACATGTATATATTGTATAATACCTCTCGTTACCAAACTCCGTTTGGTAATGCCGGTACTTGCGAAACTCCGTTTCGCGAAGCAGCATAGTAGGTCAAGTCCACTTGGGACTTGACACGCCCGATTGACTATCACGCCTCGTCAGGCCCCGAGTAGGCCTGACCTACGCCTGTGTAATATTCC
>CAZFSN010000291.1:0-2943 GCA_964521815.1 uncultured Ignavibacteria bacterium
CTATTATCGCAGTAATGGTTCGGCGACAGCGGTTGGCGAGGTTATAATCGATGATCCGAGCGAGATGGGGCTTCTACAAGCCAACAGGGTCGATTTCCGCAAAGCCGATAACCTGTTTATCGCCACCGGCGGGCCGGTGATGACTTTATATCCCGACGATAATGATTCCACCAAAACGGTCATTGTCGGCGATAGTATAATCTACCATACCGATACCAAAACCGGCGAGGCGATCAATAACGTGAAGATCACCCGGCGCGACACCGAGTCAACATCACAGCGCGCCGATTTTTACGAATCGGGCGATATTATCAAGCTCAGCGGCGATCCTCAGGTAGTGCAAAGCGACAACTTGCTCGAGGGCGATCAGATAGAACTTCACACCCGCAACCGAACGCTTCAGGGGATGGTAGTGGAAGGCAATGCCAGGGCGACTTACCGATCCCGGCCCGATACCTTGCGGGATGAATACACCGAAGCCCGTCTTGAGGGCAAACAGCTGGAAGTGTTTTTTGTCGATGACCGTTTGGATAAAGCGGTTATGCGGCGCAATGCTACCAGCTATTACACGCCCGCGCCGAATGACACGGTTGCCCAGGGCAAAAATGTCGCCAGCGGCGATTCGATCACATTGTTTTTCGATAAATCCGATATTTATCGGGTCTTGATTCTCGGCGGAGCGGAAGGACATTATGTCGAGGATAAAGCTCAACAAGATTCAGCGGCCGTGACTGATACGACATATTATGATGCCGAAGAGATCGACTATCTGGTTAAAGAGAAGATGATAAATCTTTTCGATAGAAGCGGCTTGAGATATCAAAACATGTCTTTGGAGTCCGGGCAGATTAAGTATAATATCGATGATGAAATCATGGTTGCGGAGGGAATCGTAATCGAAACCGATTCCGGCGAAGTGGTCGATCAAACGCCGGTTTTGCGTGAAGATAACGATGAGTTATTCGGTCAGCGGATGGCCTATAATATAAAAACCCGCAAAGGCAAAGTCGATTTAAGCAGTACCGAAATGGATCAGGGTTATTACAAGGGCAGGCAACTAAGACAAGTCGAAAATAATGTACTATACGTGACTGCCGGCGAATACACGACCTGCGATCTGGAGCATCCGCATTTTCATTTTTACTGCCATCAAATGAAAATGATCAACAAGGATAAATTAATAGCCCGGCCGGTGATTTTGTTTATCGGTCCTCTGCCGGTATTCGCTTTTCCCTATTTCGTGTATCCTATTCGTAAAGGAAGGCATTCCGGCATTTTGAAATTTGAAATCGGCAATTTTGAAAGGGGCGATAGATTCATCAGGAATGTCGGTTACTATTGGGCCGCTTCTGACTACTGGGACGCTCTGGCCAGTCTGGATTATTATGAAAACAGAAGTACGGTGATAAACAGCAGAATCAATTATAACCTCAGATATAATTTCAACGGCTACCTGGCCACCTCATTTTCCCGAAATACATCCTGGGTTAATTATGAACGCAAAGTAAAAGATGGCTGGAGCGTCAGATATTCTCATAGCCAGGAACTTTCCGATAATATGAGCCTTAACGGCGGCGGTTCGTTTATTTCCAATAAAAATTATAACCTGGATAACAGCTATGACGAAGCCGAACGTCTGGATAGATCGGTCAACGCTCAGGCCAGTTTTAGAAAGAACTGGACTAATGAATCGATATCGATAACGGCCAACCAGACCTGGAATCTCGACACGGACGTCAAATACAGAAATGTGCCGTCTATATCGTTCAGCCGGAAGTCATTACCGATCTTCCTGGCGCCATCGAAAAAGAAAAAGAATGAACGCACTTTACCGTGGGAAGAAAAACCGGATGAAAATAAAGACAGATGGTATCATTCCATCTATTTTAGCCTGAACAGCAAATTCGCAAACTATCAGAAACTTTACGAGAAAAATGATATTCTCGGCTGGACCAAGTATAAGACAATCCTTTCAACAGCAGGTCTAAGTTCACCGCAAAAATTTCTGGGTATTTTGACTGTCAACCCCTCGGCGAATATTCAACAGACTATCTATAAAATCGATCAGATTCATGCCGCCGATACAGTCGATATTGTCACCGACGGATATTTCCGCCGCGAAGTCTGGTCGGCCGGTGTAAACATGAAAACCGACCTTTACGGCACGGTCTATCCTAATATATTCCATGTCATCGGTCTAAGGCACTGGATGACACCGAGCGTGAGTTACAGCTACGCTCCAAAGACGAATAAAAACGGCGCCTACCAGGCTTATACCGGGGTCGGCTCATCATCCAGCCGTAAAAAATATATGAGTTTAAATCTCAGAAATGTATTTCAGATGAAGTATGCCTCCGGCGGTGAGGAGAAAAAGATCGATCTTTTCAATCTCGATTTCTCCACAAGTTATGATTTTGAGAAAGATGAACAACGATTTTCGCCTTTGCTAAGCACGTTTTCAACCGGAGCTTTACGGATTGTTAATATCAGTGCAAGCGCGAGACACAATTTTTATGATGAAGTGACCGGCGAAAGGTTATATCTTAATCCGCGGTTGGTTTATTTTTCGACCGCGGCATCGTTTAGCCGAAAATTCAGCCTGGGCGGCGAGAAGAAAAGCGAGGTTAAAAACATTCCCGGAATTGATAGTGTAGATAGCGAATTGTATAAAGAAACCTTGCCGGGCGCCGAACGTAGAGCTAATTTCGAGGACAATAAGCAGACATCACTGAATGTTAATTTGTCTCATCAATATTCCGAGGTTCACAGCGCGGGCAAGGTATCCAGCAAGACCAGCAAGCTCAAAACCGGTTTGGCACTGGCTCTAACGGCCGGCTGGCAAATAGACGCGGATTTCCAATATGATTTGATTAATAAACGTACCGAGCTTCCGGTTTTCCGCTTAACAAGAAACCTTCACTGCTGGGCCGGCGAATTTATCTG
>CAZFSN010000292.1:0-2933 GCA_964521815.1 uncultured Ignavibacteria bacterium
AGAACCCTGAAAATCGCGCTGGTCGGTTCGGCTCAAAGTAATATCAGGGGATATGAAAACGATGTCGGAACGCTGCCGCCAAGCCTTACCGGTCTGGCGGTTAAGCCCGGCGGGGTTAATAATTGGGATCGATTCACTCAAACCGGCTGGCATGGACCGTATATCGATACCACCGGCGGCGAATATCTCAAAGATGCCTGGGGCGCCGGCTATATTTACGGCCAGGCATCGCGCACGATAATGAGTGTCGGTTCAGGCGATACTATAACGGTGACTTTTTGATGATTATTAACGGACAGAATAAAGGTTTCACGCTGATTGAGATGGTTCTGGTAATTGTCATTATTGGGATTATCTCCACTATCGCGATGAAATCACTACAGAGTTCAACAGAGCAGACCAGGTTCGATACCACGGTCGGGGAGATGGACAGGCTGGCCCGGGCAATTGTCGGCGATGAGCGATTGGTGTCGGGCGGGTTTAGAACTGATTTCGGCTATGTCGGCGATGTCGGATCACTGCCGGCGAACCTCGACGCGTTGGTCAGCAATACCGGTGGCTACGCCACCTGGAAAGGCCCCTATATTTCCAGCGATTTCACGCAGAATATCGATGATTACAAGCGAGACGCCTGGAATCAGCCATATAATTATGCCGGCGGGGTGATGATATCATCCACCGGCGGAGGTTCGCCTATAACCAAACAGTTTGCCAAGTCAACCGCCGCTTTACTGACAAACACGATAAAAGGGATTATCCGTGATTCCGGGTTAGCTCCGCCGGGGGATAGCGCGTCGGGCGTGACTATAACAATACATTATCCCGATGGGGCGGGTTCGCTGGCAAGTTCCTCGGTGACACCATCCAGGTCCGGAGAATTCTCGTTTACTTCATCGATCCCCATAGGTATTCATCCTGTTGAAGCGGTATTCGGCGTGGATACCGTCGCCAAATTCATTGCTATTTATCCCGATAAAGTGACCTATACGGAATTGCGTTTTCCGACCAATGTGTGGTGATTGTATGAATGGCTGGGATGTCGTTAATTTACAAAGCGGTTTTACGTTGATCGAGATTGTGTTAATAATTTTGATTATCGGCATAATCGGTACGATAGCTTTGAGGTCATTACAGCCCTCGATGGAACAGGCCAAAGAAACCGCGACTTTGCGGGAAATGGATCAGCTGGCCGCCGCGATAATCGGCGATCCCGCCAGGGTCAAAGACGGTATCCGCACTGATTTCGGTTATGTCGGCGATATCGGTTCCCTGCCGCCAGATCTCGACGCGCTGTTTCAAAATCCGGGCGGATATTCGACCTGGACCGGTCCTTATATTGGCGATAGCTATGAAACGGACGCCTGGGGCGATACGTATGTTTATACCGGTGGGGTATCGTTTTCATCCCCGGGCGGTGGTTCGCCGATAACCAAGCAATTTGCCGGCACTATCACGGAATTAACATCCAATACAATTTCCGGGACAATCTGTGATGGCCTGGGCGCGGCCCCTGGGGATGATTCAGCTGATGTCACTGTCACGGCATTCTATCCCGATGGCGCAGGCAGCACAACCTCGCAATCATCCACGCCAAACTCATCGGGGGGATTCGAATTTGCCAATTCAATTCCCATAGGCAATCATCTTATCAGGGCTATCAATAGCGTGGGCAATGAAACAACCCAAACATATATTTCAGTGATTCCAGCCGGTAAATCATATTGCGAATTGCGATTCAACGGTAGTTACTGGTACAGCAATAACCTCGTATTCAATGTAAATAATAATCTTGTCGGCCACTGGAAACTTGATGAAACCAGCGGAACAATCGCGCATGACGCGTCCGGCTTTAATAATCATGGTACTCTAAAAAACATGAATCCGGGCACGGACTGGGTGGCGGGCATAATTGATGGCGCTCTGGATTTCGATGGGTCAAACGACTACATCGATATCGGTATAGCTTTGTCTTTAACCGACAGTCTATCGGTGAGCGCCTGGGTTAAACCCGCCTCGGTCAATATCGACCGTCAGGTTATTTCCAAGGGAAATAACGGCGCGATTACTCAATGGGAACTGAAGACAGGGACAGTAGGCGGTATGGTAGATTTCAGAAAATGGCAAGGCGGCCCGGTAGGAGCCCGGACAACTCAAACGCTTACATCTGGAACATGGACACATCTGGTTGGCACCTGGGATGGCGTAGCCTGGAAAGTGTATTGGGATGGAGTCCTTAGCAATTCCAATACGACTTCCGGTCCGGTAGCGACGAATTTCAGATTATTTATAGGCGCGGTGGATGCCAATGGCACGCCGCTGCAATTCTGGCATGGTCTAATTGACGATGTTCGCGTCTATAGTCGAGCTTTAAGTCCGGCGGAAGTCCAGATTTTGTATAGCATGGGAAATTAAATGGCGCGCTTGAAATATAATAATGGTTTTACTTTAATCGAGGTCGTTCTGATAATCGTCGTTATCGGGATAATGGGCACGACCGCGTTTAAAGCTCTCGGGCCATTGGTGGAAAACGCGCGGGAGACCGCTACGCTGGAGGAAATGACATATCTGGAGAACGCCATTATCGGCGATAAGGGATTGGTCGAGGGCGGTATCAGGTTGGATTATGGCTATGTCGGCGATATCGGTTCATTGCCGCCTAATCTGGATGCCCTGATGATAAATCCGGGAGGTTATTCCACCTGGAAAGGACCATATATAAATAATGATTATGTTGAAAATACTGATGATTATAAAACAGATGCCTGGGGAAATTTCTATTCCTATACCGGCGGTGTCACGATCAATTCAAATGGCGGCGGTTCCCCGTTAAGCCGGCAATTCGCTCGTAACAATACTGATTTGATATCCAACACGGTCCGGGGATATGTAATCGATAAGCAAGGTAATCAGCCGGGTGACAGCGCTTCCAAAGT
>CAZFSN010000293.1:0-2924 GCA_964521815.1 uncultured Ignavibacteria bacterium
CCAAGAAGAGTTAAGGCAGGCATTCGATGAACTTCAAAAAGGGACATTCCTCAAGTAAAACGTCAAGAATTCCCGGATTCTGGCCGGCAATGTCATCAAAAATCCCCTTGAAACAATCAAAACAATATTTCGTATTTCAATCGTAATTATGTATATTACCCTGACAATTGAATCGGAGGATAAAAATGAAGAAACCAACTATGTTATCAGCTGTTATGATTGTTGCGATCTTTGCCGCTGTCGGTTTTTGCCAAACCAAAGGAGAGCATAGCATGAATAAAACTGATGGAAAAACCAAAATCGTTTTCGCCACTTTCATAGAATCGCCATCGCAAATACAGCAAGTTTACTATCTGGCCGAAAGCATACGCGATTTTGGCGGCCGAGTAAAAGACGCTCCTATCCGTCTGTATGTGGCCGACTATAATAATCTCGATACGGCGGCGATAAGGCAAAAATTCGCTCCTTTAAATGTCGAGGTTTTCTCCAGCGGCGCGCCGGAGGAAGCGTTGGAATTTTATTTTGCCGGTAAGGTTTACGCCGCCGGCTTGGCCGAAAAACAATTGGAAAATTCGGCTGAAATTTTAGTCTGGATGGATATTGACACGATATTCCTGCTGGAACCGTCAGCTTTCCTGCTGGATCCCGGTATCAGCTTCGCTTATCGTCCGATTATGCATAACCGTTCGGGGACTTTATATGGCCAAGAACCCGGTCCTTTTTGGAAAAGAATCTACGAAAAGTCGAATGTCAAGAAAGAATCGCTATTCAAGATGACTACCCCGGCTGATAATCAGGATGTCAACGCTTATTTCAACGCCGGTTTGCTGGTGGTTCGTCCGGAAAAAGGTATATTGAGGAAATGGGTGGTTGATTTTAAGACGTTGTATCAGGATTCCGTAATAGCCCAAATGTGCATGGATGATAATGAAAAAAGAATATTCCTTCATCAAACAGCGCTGGTTGGGCCGGTTTTGAATACGCTTAAACGGTCCGAGATGGTTGAGCTTGGCGATGACTATAATTATCCGCTCTTTTTCGAACAAATGTTCGGCGCCAATCGGGAGTTCGGCTCGATCGAAGATGTGACATCCTTGCGCTATGAACACTATTTCCAAAATCCTGATCCCGAATGGGACAAGAAAATCAAAGGGGCGCCGGAGAAAATTAACTGGATAAAAAAACGGTTGGGCAAATAAACTTACAACGTTTTGAATGTATATTTTTTAAATAGAAAAGCCGCCGGGTAGTTTAATTCGGCGGCTTAGTTTTCAATTACAATAAATCGATTATTTCTTCTCGTCCTTTTTGGGTGTCTCCATTTTGGTCTTTTTCGGCTCGTCGGTTTTTCCCATATCGCCGGTGTTTTGCGTCTCCATCATCTTTTTCATCTCGGCGTTGGTACGGTCGGTCATAGCATGAATTTCACTAATGACTTCGGGATCATCGGAATACATCAGGTCGACAAATATATTACCCGATTGCACCTCATCCACCTGGGCGCCTTTCATCATAGCCGCACCGTAAGCCTCACACATACCGCACATGGGCAGCTTTTCGCCGGCTTGCATTTTCTTGGCAGTCGCTTCCATCCCCATCATGGCTTTCTGGTAAGCCGGTAAATACGCCTCATCGACAACCGTAACGGTTACCGAGCCGTTTTTCACATTGTGGTGTTCCCACTTGGTGATATGATCCATGAGGCCCGGTTCGGCAGTCATGTTCTTGCAGAAGGCGCAATTTTCCATGTCGAACCAGGGTTTGTCCTGGGCGGTGGCAATCACGAATACTATCAGCGTGAAAGCCAAAGCGACAATAATTGTTCTCGCGTTTCTCATTTTTCTCACTCCTCCTTGAGAATTTTATTAAGTTGATTGATGGCTAATTATATTTGCTCTGGCAAAAAAATCAAGTAAAATCGCATTAAATATAATTTCGAATGGTGTTAAATTTGAAAAGCACATCATTATTAATAAGTCGGGAAAGAACTCTAACGAATTTGATTTTTAGCCCTTGATTACCAACAGTAGTATTTTATTGCAATACAATGTTCTCCAATTTATCTTCCCTTCCATGACCGCGGCGTTTCTTTTGACTATCACAGTTATTTTCTGGGGCATGACATTCGTTGCCACCAAAATCTGCCTTGGCTATCTGGCGCCGATCGAGGTAATGGGCTTGCGCTTATTTATCGGCCTGCCGATGATGTTTATAATTATTTTAGCCAGAGGATTGAAATTCGATTTTAAGGGTCATCGAGCTAGTTTAGGATTGGGAGCATTAATCTTGACAGCTCATTTTTTGATTCAAATCGTTGGCATTAAGTACACTTCGGTGACCAATACCGGCTGGTTGATTGCCGCCATACCTCTAATAACCGCGGTGCTGGCTTTTTTGATTCTGAAAGAAAGGATAGGCCGCAATGTAATGGCCGGTATCGTTATCGCTACCGCCGGTATTTTACTTCTGATATCGAAAGGTAAATTGCTCAATTTCGACTGGCTGTCATCAATAGGCGATTGGCTGGTGTTGGGTTCGGCGCATACCTGGGCGCTTTATACAATCGCCACCCGTGATTTATCGCGGGCTTGCGATCCCTTGACAGTCACTTTCACGATGCTATTGGCTCCGGCCGTTGTCGCGCTGGCGGTCATGCTGCCAACATCACAATGGTCATCATTTTCACACTTACCGACTACAGCCATCGTGTCTCTTCTATTCTTGGGGATACTGGGCACGGCTATAGCCCATTGGTTCTGGCAAGAGGGCGTAGCCAGGCTTGGCGCCGCCAAAGCCGGCATATTTTTGTATCTTGAGCCGCTGGCTACAACCGCGATAGCGGTGCCCTACCTGCATGAATCGTTCGGCGTTTATACTGCTATTGGCGGTTTTCTGGTCTTGCTGGGTGTTGGATTAGCCCAGAG
>CAZFSN010000294.1:0-2909 GCA_964521815.1 uncultured Ignavibacteria bacterium
AGGGGGGTTATTACTCTTGTTTTATTGGTATATTTACTATATAAATTCATATGGTCGATATCAGGAAGTCATGGGAAAAAATCGCCGGATTTTATAGTCAAACATATTTAATCAAGACAACTTCAGTTCATTACGGCCCGCTATGCCCCGGGGAGGATAAGCTTAGCCTATTGGGTGATATTTCCGGGCTCAAGGTTATAGATCTGGGATGCGGGGCAGGCCAGAATTGTATCGCCCTGGCCAAACTCGGCGCAAAGGTAACCGGCGTGGACTATTCAGCCAATCAATTAAGCGCCGCGCGCGAATTTGCCATACGAGCCAACGCTTCCATAGAATTTATAAAGAACGACATGACGAATTTGGCTGTTATTAGCGATCGAGCCTATGATATCGCCGTCTCGGCGTGCGCCATGGCTTTCGTGAAAGATTTCAAAGCCGCTCTGGCCGAGGCGTACCGTATCCTGAAACCGGGCGGCAAATTTATTTTGTCAGTTATGCATCCCGTTCAATACATACTGGATGGCGAAAAAAATCGAATCAGTTTTAATTCAACTTACCCTTTTGAGCCGAGATTAATTAAATGGCGATGGGATTTCGGCGAAGAATCGATAAAATTTCAATATTATCTGAGGTCGATAAGCGAATATCATAATAGTCTGGTCGGCGCCGGTTTTGCTATCACCCGGATTTTAGAACCCAAACCTACGTTAAATACACCTCACATCGGCTTTTCCAAAGAGATAATGAGTGAATATCCACATATAGCCCGCCATCTGCCGATTACGCTGATTTTTGTTGCGTTCAAGCCATCAATTAACCAAATTAGGGGCAGACATGGATAAAAGTAATTTTTTAAGATACTGGCACAATGTCCGTCAGCTGACCGTAAAGCTCGTTGATGAATTCCCGGCTGACTCTTTCGATTTCCGGCCGGCGCCCGAGATAATGACTGTTTATCAACTATTCAAGCATATTATTCAGGTTGAGATATATATCCGGGAAGGTTTTTTAACCGGCAACTGGGAAGTCCAGGATACGGTCGGCAGCAATATGTTTGTCAAGGAGCTGTTAAAAGAAAGATTGATTTCGGAAAACCAGAAAACGATCCGGCTTCTATCGGAATTACCGGAAGGCAAATTCTTGAAAATTCGCGAAACGCCGCTTGGCAATGTCTCAGGTGAGATATTATTGCTGGTAGCTATCGATGAGGAAATACACCATCGCGGGAATTTATATACATATTTGAGATGTTTGGGTAAGGTGCCGCCGCGCATGGTGCAAAATTACAGTGAAATATTAAAGGAGACTGATGATGTATCAGAAAATCAGTGAGAAAATTGATAGCTATAAACAAAACGTTATCGATATTCAGAAATTACTGGTATCTATCCCCGCTTTAGCTCCGGAAAATGACGGCGATGGCGAATTGAAAAAGGCCGAGGGCCTAATTAAATATCTAAAAAAGGAAGGCTTCCCCGAACCGAAAAATTACCCCGCGCCGGATGACCGGGTATCATCGAAAAAAAGGCCGAACCTCGTCTATCGTATCAAAGGTCAGGATTCCTCTCGGGCGGTCTGGATTATGAGCCATCTCGATGTTGTGCCGGCCGGCGAACTGACGCTGTGGAAATCCGACCCCTTTAAGCTTAAAGTCGACGGCGATAAACTGATCGGCCGCGGGGTGGAGGATAATCATCAGGGGCTGGTATCATCATATCTGACTGCCAAGGCCTTTATCGATACCGGTGTCAAGCCTAAATACGATGTTTGCCTGCTGTTTGTCGCCGATGAGGAAGTCGGGTCAATATATGGCATTGAGTACGTGTTGAATAATCACGATTTATTCGGCAAGGACGATCTGATACTCGTGCCCGATTCCGGCGAGCCGACCGGCGCATCTATCGAGGTCGCCGAAAAATCAATTGTCTGGATCAAGGTTGAAACCAAAGGCCAACAATGCCACGGTTCACGGCCCGATCAAGGGAAAAACGCGTTCCGGGCCGCCTCCAATCTGGTGGTTAAGCTGGATGACTTATACAAAGAATTCGATCTTAAAAACGAACTGTTCGAACCGGCCATTTCCACTTTCGAGCCGACTAAAAAAGAAGCCAATGTACCGAATGTGAACACAATCCCCGGCGAAGACGTTTTCTATATCGATTGCCGCGTCCTGCCGGAGTATAAACTTCAGGATGTGGAAGACAGAATCAGGCAATGGGCCGATGAGATCGAGAAGAAGTTCGAAGTGAAAATAGTGGTTTCGCATCTCCAGCGCGGTGAGGCGGCGCCGCCGACCTCGATTGATTCGCCGGTGGTTAAGGCGCTATCGGCCGGTATCAAAAAAGTCTACAAAGTCGAACCGAAACCGATAGGTATCGGCGGCGGCACGGTGGCGGCCTTATTCAGACGGGCCGGTTATCCGGTGGCGGTCTGGGCCAGGATATTCGAAACGGCTCATCAACCAAATGAATACGCCCTGATTTCCAATATTATCGGGGATGCCAAAGTGTTCGCGCATGTTTGTCTTGAGGGGTAGATAGGGCTTTATTATAATCGATTAAGCAGGTTTGGAAATAGAAATATTGTGCGCGGCAGACCTCCCGGTCTGCCCGAGCATGTCATTATAGAGGGGTACACGAGGACGTGTGCCGGACACAATAATGATTTCTATCCCTTACCTGGCGGACGAGGACGTCCGCCAGGCACAAGAGAGTATTTTAAATAATTTATAGCGATAATTGCTTGCCGGTTTGTGCAATCAATGGCGATTGATCCCAGTATTTGCCATCCAGAAGACGGCCGGCTTTTTTCTTGTTGACGCCGCCCCATTGTTTGAAGAAAAACGGTATGTTGTTTTTAATGCATTGATTTCTTATTTCAACTACCCAGCTTTCTTCTACCAGCCTGGC
>CAZFSN010000295.1:0-2883 GCA_964521815.1 uncultured Ignavibacteria bacterium
AGCGCGTTGGTCGAGATCACGCCCTTGATCGTGCCGTTGCGGAGGCCGCGTTCAATCGCGCGTCTCTCGTTGGGCAAATAGCCGCCTCGATAACCGCGAATTAAATTTTGCGACAGCTTGAGATTTTTCATCGTCTCCTTGACATAGCGAGTGAGCACCTCTACCCTGACTCTCGAACGCGCGAATATGATTGTCTGAATACCGTTGGCCACGAATTGAGTCGCCAGACGGGAAGCTTCCTTTATCACCGAAGCGCGTATGCCCAATTGCGTGTTGACCACCGGCGGATTATATAAAACGAAATGCTTCTCCCCTGTCGGCGCGCCGCTTTTATCGATCACTTTCATCTTCCGGCCGGTGATTTTTTCCGCCAGTTCGCCGGGATTGCCGATTGTTGCTGAACAGCAGATAAACTGCGGACGGGAGCCATAGAACTCGCACAGCCGATGCAGCCGCCTTAGCACGTTAGCCAGATGCGACCCGAATACGCCTCGGTAGTGATGCAGTTCATCGATCACTACATAGCGTAGTTTTTCGAACAGCTTGATCCAGAGCGTGTGATGCGGCAGTATGCCGGAATGAAGCATATCCGGATTGGTGACAACGATGTGCCCGGCCTTGCGTATCGCCGAACGCGCAGTTGCCGGCGTGTCGCCATCGAAAGTATAGGTCTTGATATCGGCGCCTAAAGCTTCGACATCGCCGTAAAGCTCATCCACCTGATCGGCCGACAGCGCCTTGGTGGGAAACAGATATAACGCCCGCGCTTCGGGGTCCTCCCGCAGAAGCGTGTTCATCACCGGCAGATTGTAGCACATCGATTTGCCCGAAGCGGTCGGCGTGACTACCACGAAATCGGCGCCGGATTGAGCCAGTTCGAACGATTCCACCTGATGGCTGTAAAGCTTGCTTATCCCCTTGCCGCGAAGGATTTCCACCAGCTTCGAATCGAGCGATTCGGGAAACGCCCGAAAGTCCCCCGAAGTAGCCGGGAAGGTTTGCCACTTGACAATATTCTGTTTAAATTTCGGATCAGCTTTAAACTGCTCGATAGCCTGTCTTAAATTCATTTACTGCTCCAGTATTTCCTGTTCATTTACTGCTCATATGAATAGTATATATTTAATAATGCTGCGATCGGTCAAGCCCAATTTCCAATTTTATTAATGGCCGGTCTTAAAGGCGGAATCGCTGGGAATTATATGATAATCTATAGAATTAACGCTTCATATAATTACCTTCCGAGCGGTTTGCAAATTTGTATAAGCTTATCTACTGAGCATAGGAATATTAGAGTACTAATTATAACAAAATATTTATGCAAAAGAGTTGACATCTTAACATGTCTCAGGCTATATTTAATTAGATAGCTAACAAGGTGTGCAGCGAGTATTCAGTTCAGCTTTAATTACTTGCTTGAAATTACTAATAATTCATTAACCAAAGGAGGTTCTATGTTTATGAACCGCATTTATCTAGTCAGCCTGGCTATTATCATCACGATTATGGGAGCGGGCATTTTATTATCAGCCGATTTTAATATGCCCGCATCGGATTATCCGATGCCATCTTATACATATTATCCATATTTCAGATATGGCGATTGCAATAATGATGGATGGTGTAATGTTGCCGATATGGTAAACTTCTTATACTATTACCATGGTTCGACTGGCTTTAATTGTCCCGACGCGGCTGACATGAACGGCAATGGGATGGTTGACCCAACTGATATAAACTATATAAACTATTGGTTTCTCGGCATCTTCCCCCCGCCACAAGTTGAGTGTACGATGGGGGTCCCACCTTTAAACTACGGGGGTACACTGCTTTTAAGTACCTGTCTGGGCGATGCCGGTCAAACCGTTCAAGTTCAATGTTTCATCCAGGCATCAAACGTCCAGGCAATGAATTTTGCCCTGGTTTTTGCTACTAACGATATCACCTCTATTAGTATTAATTGGGCTCACACGAGTTGGGATTCTTACTTACTTACCTCCCCGCGGATCGATTTACCAAGCGTCGGCAAGAATACGATATCCTGTTTTACATATACTGATATAAATCAACCCCCGGCGGCTTTTCCCGTTTTGACTCATGTACTGACATTAGATGTAACCATCGCCGCTACAGCTACAGACGGCGTTCAAATGATCGATATTGAATCGGATCCCTATTTCGGGCCGCCAAAATTTTACTATAATTATTGCAACGATTACGATGCATTTAACACGATATCCAATGTCAAATGGAGATACACGCCAACTATCGATGGCGATCTATTGGTTTTTGCCACAGAAAATACGGAAAGAATACTTCCTCCTCTTTTTGCCGACTCTGTTGCCGCAAATCAAACTTACTATGGGTCGCTCCCGGGCCGGGCCAATGATTTCGATTTGGTTTTCACCTGGGATATTTTAACCAGTAACGGATCGGATAGTATCAAAATAGCTATCCCCGAATATGCCGGCAGTTACTGGCGATTAAAATCGCTGCCATCATGGGCAGCCGATAATCTCGGCTATATCCAAAATCTAGATTGTCCTGCGATAGGCGATACCTCGGGTTTGATTCAAGATGTAAACATTTTTATTAATCCTGAGTACTGGCTTTTAAATCCGCAACCAATCCAAGACCAATATATCATTGTGAACGGAGAAAACCCCAATTTACCGGGATATCTTTTCGGTACTACAGAGATAGAATTCGATTCATTGGCAGGACCCGGAGTATATCCTTTTTCGACGACCCGCTTAAATGGGATATTGTATAACATTGGCTTGATCTTCCTGCATTCAATGTATTATCCCTATCTGCCCGGCGACGCTAACATGGACGGCAAAAATACGGGGAATGACGTTACCTACCTGGTCAACTACTTCC
>CAZFSN010000296.1:0-2866 GCA_964521815.1 uncultured Ignavibacteria bacterium
ACTTTCGTAATAATAAGGAGCAAGTTATGATAGATTTCCAATTTTCAACATTAGCCTCAAGACTTAGAAGATCGGAAATTCGGGAATTACTGAAATTAACCAGAAAACCCGATATCATCTCATTTGCCGGCGGTTTGCCCGACCCATCGCTGTTTCCTTACGATGCCGTCCGTCAGGCGGCCCAATGTGCTATAGATGAGCGCGGCAGCCTGGCGCTTCAGTATAGCCCCACCGAAGGCGATCCCTTTTTGAAAGAACAAATAACCTTGTTTATGAACCGTCAGGGCGAAAACGTAAACCCGGATAATATGCTGATAGTCGCCTCATCCCAACAGGGGCTGGATCTGATCGGCAAAATATTTATCGATCCGCGCGATTCGATAATTGTCGAGATGCCGACATATATCGGCGGCATACAGGCTTTCCGGGCTTATAACCCGGATTTTCATGCGGTAGAGATGGATTATGACGGTGTTATTGCGGAGCAATTGGAAGAAAAAGTCTCGAGGCTTTGTAATCAGGGCAAAAAACCTAAATTCCTGTACTTAATCCCCGATTTTCAGAACCCATCCGGCATAACCCTGTCGGTTGAAAGGCGCAACGCGGTTTTAAAAATCGCGTCGAAATACGATCTGCTGGTTATAGAAGATAGCCCATACCGTGAACTAAGGTTTGAAGGCGAGTTATTGCCCTCGCTTTACTCGCTCGATACCGAAGGGCGTGTTTTGTACATGAAAACATTTTCCAAGATATTCTGTCCCGGTTTTCGTATCGGCTGGGTTGTCGGGCCGGCGCCGATTATCGATAAAATGGTAATCGCCAAACAAAGCGCCGATTTGTGTACCTCCGCTTATGTCTCAATCGTAGCGGCTTACATTATCAAAAACGGCCATCTGGAAAACCAGATCGAGAAAAGCAAGGCCTTATATTCAAGAAAAGCGCGGGCCATGCTGAAAGCCCTAGATGAACATATGCCTGATATAGAAGGTATCTCTTGGTCCCGGCCTGAAGGCGGCATGTTCATGTGGATTAAACTGCCGGAATATATGGACGCTCAGGAAATATTCATGGACGCGATCAATTTCAATGTGTCTTATGTGATCGGCTCGGCTTTCCATCATGATGGATCGGGCCGCAACACGATGCGGGTTAACTATTCTTATCCATCCGAAGATCAGATCGTTAAGGGTATCAGACGGCTGGCCAACCTGATTAAAAAGCGGCATATTTCGGAAATGGCTGCGATTGATTGAATAACCGCAATTGAAATAATTGGCCGGCTATAGCATCCAAGACAATTTCCCGCCTTCCCCATTAAGCCTGAACATACTTGACTGGGAAAAGCGTATTAATTATTATAGAATAATGAGGCTGTTTAAATATTGGTTTTTTTCTATCCTGTTTATTTCAAGATTAAGCGGTCTTGCTGAAGCCGGAAATATTTATCTGTCACCCTCTTTCGACCAACTAGACCCGCGTCTGCCCGGAAACAGGCTAAGCTTACTTTATCATATCCAGGTCGCCTCCGGAGAATATCAGTCTGCTCGCGCCAATCTCGATTATTACACCGGGCAATCAGGTCTTGATAAAGAAATTATCGAATATCTGAAAACCGACAGGCCGTATCGATTTAGTTATCGAAAAAATGATTTTGATTTTGCCGCCGGTTTCAGGCTTAAAGAGGATTGGCTGGGTTTTGTCGAGGGCGACACCGGTTACAGCGGTTTACAGTCTTCTCTCACATTCAGAAGTAAAGCTATTATTAAGAACAAGATTGAAATCTATAATGATCTTACGGTATTCCGGGGCGACAGCGCTGTCGATTTTATGCATGCTTCAAGTATCGGCGAATTTTTAGCCGACCCGCTATTAAGCTATAATTACGCTCATCGGGGAGCTATCGCTTCGAATATAGACTTTTTTGAATTGCAAACCGACCGGGCGTTAATTAAAACCGATATTTACGATATCAGAATCCAAACCGGCCGGGACAGGCTTCAGTTTAAATCTGGTTATCGCAATGATTTGCTGTTTTCCGGGCTGACTCGGCCTGTCGATATGTTTTATCGTTTGGATTACGATATCTGGCGGTTAAGTTTTACCGCGCTGGCGGGTCAATTAACCGAGGCCGGTAAAAGGTACATATCCGTCAAACGGGTGTCGCTGGAGTTGGCTCATAATTTACATATCGGGGCTACCGAATCGGTTGCTTACGCGGATGATCCGACCGCGTATATCAATCCCATAATGTTATTCTATTTCATTCACCGTCACCGGCCTACTAATGATGATAATTTAATTGCCGCCTTTGATTTCTCATATACCCCTTTTGATGATTTTAATATCTATGGCGAGCTTTTAGATGATGATATTATTATTTTCGAGGGCGGCGCGTCTAAATATGGATTTCTGCTTGGTCTTTATAGAACGCGCCTGATAAATGACAAACTCGACCTGCGACTGGAATATACGCAAGTGCGGAAATGGACCTACACTCATGTCAGCCACATTAATGCCTGGGAGTATCGTGATCAGCCGTTCGGTTTCTGGCTGGGCCCGGATGCCGATGAGTTATTCGGGCAAATCAGCTATTTAATATCTCCTCAAACCGGATTAAGTCTCGATCTCGACTATGTCCGTAAAGGAGAGGGCGATCTGTTTCATCCTTTCGAGGATGAATGGGGCGACAAGAAGCCGCCATTTCCATCGGGTATAGTTGAAAAATCGACAGGCGCCTGGCTGGATTTTCGGCATGAGTTCGATCATCTAATTATGCGCGGCCGAACCGGTTACCGCCAGATCGAAAACCGGCATAATGAAGCCGGCGATTTTGATAATTATTTCGCGCATATAGTAATAGTATATA
>CAZFSN010000297.1:0-2822 GCA_964521815.1 uncultured Ignavibacteria bacterium
CTTTTAAGAAATTAACATAATCCCTGAGCATTTTACCTTTAAATTCGAGCCAATCGAAATAGATCGCGAACTGTTCGGTCTTTTTCAAAATTAGCTCGACCGGCGGAGTAATATTTCTAAAATCCTTGGCCTTGCCATAACAAGACGGAAGGTTCTTAATTGTTTCGTATTTTTCCTCCAAAAAAGCCGGATATAGCTCGCTGACTACATAACTATTATAATCAGCCTCAAAAAGCCCGACATTTGATCCGAAGTTTATTTCATTATCGAGTTGAACCAAAAATACGGGACCTTTGGGGAAAATGTAATTCTGAATAGCTTCCACGAGCCCGCCGATATACCGCTTGATATAATTCAAATATTTCGGGTGCAGATACGACGGCTGATAGCCTGATTTGACACCTCCGCTATTCTTAGCGGTTAATAAACTGCTATTACTATCCCTGGCTATCAGCGATTCATCGGCAAAAAGATAACTTGGCAAACCGCCGCCGGGCCACTCGGCCTTAATCCAGGGTCCCGGCCGAAGGATTATTTTAAAGCCAAATTCGCGGGCAAGTTCAAGAAAGACTATGAGATCCTTATAGGGATTATCAAATCCCTGAAAATCGAATTCGCCCGGACGCTCCTCATGCAAATTCCAGGGAACAAAGGTCGAAATAATACGGAAACCGGCTTTCTTTATTCGCTCGAAGCAGATTGACCAATATTTTTTGGGAACCCTGAAATAATGTATTTCGGCCGATAAAGGCACAAATACATCGCGCCCAATAATGAATTTATTATCTATTAGACCTAACAATTTCTGATTTGCTTGCTTAAATTCTAAAATTATCCATTTTTATAAATTCCATTTGCTAAGTTAAAAAAAATAACTAGGTTTGTCAACTTAAATTTATCAATTCGTTGGCTTTCAACAAGATAAGAGGAAAATTTAAAATAATTCCGGCTCTGCCATATAATAATTTTTTCCTGCCAAAATGACATGGCTGTTTATTCAAACTCAAACAGCCATGTATAACTAATTTAATTTTAATGAGTTATATGATTATTTCAAATATTGGAGTTTGAGAATCTTCTCCCCTGAATCTTGTTTTATACGGCATAAGTATAAGCCGGCTGATACTTTGTCGCCGCTACTATTTCTGCTATCCCAGATAATTTGTTTCCGGCCCGTTTGTTCGTAGATATCTTTTAATGTTTGCACTTTGCGGCCAAGTATATCGAATATTTCCACGGAAACATTGGATGGCTGAGAAACATTATAAGAGATCATCACTTGCGAATTAAAAGGATTGGGATAAGCTAGTGGGTCAAGCGATAATGGTTTTTCCTCATCCTCGGAAAATCCCGTTACAGACCCTGTTTTTTCGAGTATAAGCTCCGGCTGAACATCGATTTTACGACCGAATTCATCAGAAAAGTCGCAGTTAACTATTTCAAAATCATAGCTGGAAAGTTGGCCTGTTGAGCCAATCGGAATTCTTAATAATTCCAGGTTTCCCGAATTCAAA
Organism: uncultured Ignavibacteria bacterium; assembly: GCA_964521815.1. Taxonomy (GTDB): domain Bacteria; phylum Zixibacteria; class MSB-5A5; order UBA10806; family 4484-95; genus JAAEQD01. The sequence goes on from CAZFSN010000297.1 coordinate 1,515, forward strand.
TCTTGTAAATCAAGGGAGCAGGCTACGATTTTCACAATATTGTCTTTCGCGCTTGAAGCCAAATAAAAACCATCGACATCGTGACCAACTGCAATTTCGCCGAGATCGGAAACTGAATTAGAGGTTTTTAGAGTAAGCGTGAATCCGGCAATAGGCGTTTCCGACTTACCGGAAACACTTAACAGGTAATCGCTATCATTTGGTGATATTGTCGGTTTGGCTTGATATTGTCTTATCGCCGATGTCAATGCCTCAAGCCCGGAATTTCCGGGAACATCCAAAGACAGTGTATCGGGCCGGCCATTAATTACGTTCAACATGTAGACCAAATCCGATATCGACGCTTGAATACGATCACGATTGCAATCGGAGTTGGCCATCTGCCTGGCATTGAAATCAATATATCCGCTTAAGTAACTGACAAACATAATGATATCGCCAATTTCATAAACATAACCGTTGAGATTGATATCACCATAAACCGGATTGTAGATATAAACCGTTCCTGGGGTCAATGACAGCGCCGGCGGAACAATGAACCACCCGCTGTCCAACATCAGGAAATTATCGGGGAAAGGCGTATTGGGGTCTTCGGAGAAAGACAGCGCGGTATAAACATCCCTGCCCAAATTACCGACTACAACGTCCGCGAGAATATAGGCGATTACAGCATCGCCGGCAGGAATCGGCGGAATACTGGGCGGAGGAATCAGGTCACACTCAAATTCGATATCGATCACACCCTGAATATTCGTGTTAGCGCTGAAATATTGATAAAATAAGGCCGGCGCTACGACCACAGGATCAATTATTGAAGCATCGTAACCGATTTTAAGATGTACATATTCTACGGGCTGTTCATTTACGAGTCTGATAGGAATCAGCAGACCTTCTTGCCCAACATATCCCTCGATTATCGAGCCGAAGGAAATTTCATATACATCTTGCTCGTCTAATGTCAGCCCATTAAAACCGGAAAAATCCGCAGATGCCGTATTACCCAAATATAATATGGTTAATAGCGCCAATATAAGGTTTAGGACCTTTATATTCATAACCCTCTTAAAAGATCCAGTCTGTCCCCTGTTTTTCCTTATTTTAGCCATATCAATGCTGTCCTGGCGGAGGCGGGGGACCCGTTCCTCTGAAATAGTTAACTAAATACGTCACGTCCGGACCAGTAATAACTCCGTCGCCATTGGCGTCACCCTGGCCAGTGTAAGTAGGTCTGGGATTAGCTCCTCTAAAATATTGAACCAGATAGGTTACATCAGGCCCGGTAATGTTACCGTCGCCATTGGCATCACC
>CAZFSN010000298.1:0-2818 GCA_964521815.1 uncultured Ignavibacteria bacterium
GCTTAGCATGACTCCATCACAGTCGCTAAAATCCTCGACTCGATAAACACCGGATTCTCCGGGTTGAAGGATATATGTCCTGATTTCCGCGGGCTTATTATTATAGAGCGGGCTAATGCATATACCTTCGGCATAATCCTCATCGGCGGTAAATTCTATCACAAGCGCGGATTTGGATATACCATGATTACCGAAATATATATAGGCAATGCCCAGATTTTCTATCGCTTTAGGTGTATCTATCCAACCGGTGGGATAGCTGTAATGGCTTGAAGATATCGGCACGGAGACCGGGAATTCGTCGCCTTCATCGAAGAAATCCGGTCTGAAATTAGCATTGGTGAAATAATTCCAGCCGGCGAATTTGGTAAATTCTTCGTCAAAATTCATTTCCAGCTCATTAAATAATGCTATCATCGCGTCAAAAGTATAGCTGAAATTAATCAATTTTTCGAATATCATTCTAATTATTTCATTACCGTAATTCTGGGATAAATATTCAGCCAAGACCCAGGCGCCATAAATTTGCGTTCCGCCGGTTCTATAAACCGATTTATCGATTTCATCATAATAATAGTGAATATAATAATATACCTCATTAAGATCGTCAAATACCCTCTCTTCACCCCAGTTTGCCGTCAGTTCAATCCACCATGGTTTATCATCATCATAAACTGACCGGTAAGCCATCTGGACAGCATGGAAATATTCGTGGGCACAGGTGGCTTTCAGAAGCGGTATGGGATCTTCCGGATGATGAACGTTACGAAGGTCATTCCCGATATATGAATAGGCGGCGCTGGCTACCCGATCCGGATAAAATTCGGACCGAAAGTCGGGAACGGTCAAACCCGTAATAGTTGTCACATAAATATCGTACCTGTCATCACCACCGTTGCCTTCATCGGGGGGCGGCATGTCATAGCCAAGTTCTTCCAGATAGATATGTCTAGCTGTTTCGAGGAATTCGGACATGCGATTAATATAATCCGGTACGCCATCCTCCGGATCTACATCCACATCAGGCTGATATACAGCGTTTTCGCCTTCAGTATCATAATGGATCAGGAAATTGGCGCTGCCATACGTATATGGCAAGGTCGGACGTACCAATGTTGCCGGCGGCCACTCTGACGCGGTTTTCATGGCTACGAGCAGATCGCCGGTGGTGATTGCCCAAACACCGGTCGCGCTGAAGACCATGATCAGCATCAGGATTAATATTTTAAATATTTTCGCCATACTGCTCGATAGCGTCCTCAATATTCAGTTCTGTCGGATATACCCAAATCTTGCTAAAAATCGCCGATTGCTTCATACTGATATAACCCAGGCGCGCCAATTCCAGAATAGCCATAAAAGTCACGATTAAAACCGGGCGGCGCATGTCATCCGCGAATAGTTGATAAAATTCGAAACCATCGGATGATGACGATGCCATCAGCCGGGCGATATGCCTGATTCTATCCTCGATTCTAATTTCATCGGTGCTGACATTATGGAATCTCTGGGTTTTAGCCCGTTCCATAACTTCCCCGAAAGCTATCATCAGGGCGGTAATATCTACTTTACTTAAAACATAATTAATCTCCGTATCAACCACTTCGGGCTGATTGCCGCGATGGCAGCGGGCCGCCCAATCCTCCGCCCGACAGCTTAATTCCTCGGCGGCCTGTTTATACTTTTTATACTCTAACAAGGCGGCCACAAGTTCGCTGCGGGGATCGTCGATTTCCATATCCTCGGATTCAGGCTTAGGAAGCAGCATCTGCGATTTTATGCGGATAAGCATTGAGGCCATCAGGATAAACTCACCGGCAATCTCAAGGTCGAGCTCTTTCATGGCCTCGAGATAAGCTAAGTACTGGCTGGTTATTTTCGCGATAGGGATATCATAAATATCGACTTCATCCTGGCGGATCAAGTATAACAATAAATCCAACGGCCCCTCGAACGGCTGAACGCCATAACCGAGGAGGTCTTCGGATATAGTTATGAAATTACCAGTCAAGCTTCATCGCCTTTCTAACATCGGCCATTGTCAGTGAAGCCTTCGCGCGAGCCCGATCAGCCCCTATTTTTAATATATTCCAGACTTTGTCAATATCTTTTTCGATTTCCGCCCTTTTCCGACGGACCGGGGCCAGGGCCGCGTTAAGATTTTCGGCCAGGTTCATTTTACAGTCGACACAGCCCAATTCGCCTGATTTACAGGGATTAATTATTGCCTCATGGTTGGGATTATAAATCTGGTGAAGCGCGTAAACCGGACAGATTTCCGGTCGTCCGGGATCGCCTTTGCGCAGTTTCTCCGGATCGGTGAACATCTTTTTTAACTTGGCAGTGGTATCCGCCTCGGTATCGGCCATCTTGATATCGTTGCCGTAAGATTTCGACATCTTGCGGCCATCGGTACCGGGAACAACGGCAAATGGCGTGAGTAAGCCATCAGGTTCAGGGAATAGATCGCCATAGATAAAATTGAAACGTCGGGCCACTTCACGGGTCATCTCGACATGGGGCAGCTGGTCCTTACCGACCGGCACGACATTAGCCTTGTAGACAAGTATATCGGCCGCCTGAAGCAGCGGATAGCCAAGAAATCCATAGCTATCTAATCCCAGTTCTTCGGCTTTCTCCTTAAAGGATGGCACTCTTTCCAGCCAGGAGGTGGGGGTTATCATGGAAAGCAGAAGATGCAATTCGGCATGTTCCTTGACCTGAGATTGCACAAAAATCGCGCATTTTTCGGGGTCGAGACCGGCGGACAGATAATCTATGGCCAGTTCTTTAATGCTATCTTTTAAGCCGACAATTT
>CAZFSN010000299.1:0-2801 GCA_964521815.1 uncultured Ignavibacteria bacterium
TGACCATTTTGGTGACATCGTTTCCAGTTATGTCGCAACTGCCATTGGCATCAGCCGAAGCCCATAATATACCGGTACCGTTGTCAAAATAGCAGGGTACGCTGGTTGGCGCGGAGCGGAAGAAGTTGACCAGGTAGGTAACATCATTCCCCGTATTTTTGCCGTCCATGTTAGCGTCGCCGGGGAGGTAGGGATATAGGGTTGGCTGTAATCCAGGCCCCTGGATAATACGAATAGTCGCCGTGGTAGTACCTGCGTAACCATCCAGTTGCGAACCCGGACAGCCATCAAATTCTATCTGATAGGTGATATCAAAAAAACTATCGACATTGAAATCGCCACCGGGCAGTTCAGTTAAGGTAAATCCACCGGGGCTGGGCAAGCCATAATCATTACCGGCAGCTACTCTGAATGTGCAAAAATCGGGATCGCCGAACAACTCCCCTGATAATCTGAAAAACACCGCCGGGAATGTCTGCACCGGGTCACCCGGTGTGCGCGGGCCGGTATGAACCTCACACATCATGGGTACCGAAAGGTGACGGCTGAATCCGGTAAAATCACCGGTGCCACTAACTATCAATTCAAGAGTCGCCTCAAAACAATGGCCATTTCCGCCTAATGTCCCACCGGGCATCTCGCAGTTGCCGGGAGTAAGCGGCAAAGAACATTGAGCATGAGGTTCATCGCAGATAAATTCAGTTAATACAGGCTCAAGCTCGATCGTTGTGCCGGGTGGTAAACCTTCTATGATTTGCATCGTTTCATCTGGAGCCGTAAATGGACAATTGGCCGGAAGGTCTATCGTCCCTGAACCGTTGTCGGGAGCTATACAGGTGCCCTGAGGAAAACAGAGGTCATCATAACCGTCGCCGTCACCATCGCCTGAACATTCGGTATCATCACCATGATATGTCCCTCCGATAAAGTCACAATTGGCTTCAGTCATAATCTGGCATTGTCCATCGAGATCACAGCAAGCGCCGGTCGGGGGAAGTACTACCTCGCCTGACCCCTGCTTGATACGAATAGTCGCCGTGGTAGTACCTGCGTAACCATCCAGTTGCGAACCCGGACAGCCATCAAATTCTATCTGATAGGTGATATCAAAAAAACTATCGACATTGAAATCGCCACCGGGCAATTCCGTTAAGGTAAATCCACCGGGGCTAGGCAAGCCGAAATCATTACCGCCAGTAATTCTAAAGTCACAAAAATCGGGATCGCCGTATAACACACCTGATAATCTGAAAAACACCGCCGGAAATGTCTGCACCGGATCACCCGGAGTACGCGGGCCGGTATGCACTTCACACATCATGGGCACCCAAAGGTGACGGCTGAAGCCGGTAAGTTCACCGGTGCCCGTCACCGTCAATTCAAGTGTCGCCTCAAAACAATGGCCGTGTCCGCCCAATGTTCCGCCGGGCATCTCACAATTGCCGGGAGTAAGCGGTAGGGAACATTGAGCATGAGGTTCTTCACAAATAAAATCAGTTAATATAGGCTCAAGCTCGATCGTTGTGCCGGGAGGCAGGCCATCGATGATATGCATAGTTTCTTCAGGAGCAGTGAATGGACAATCAGCCGGCAAATCAATTGTACCGGAACCATTGTCCGGAGCCAGGCAGGTACCCTGCGGGAAACAAAGATCATCATAACCGTCCCCGTCACCATCGCCTGAACATTCGGTATCATCGCCGTAATATGTTCCCCCGATGAAGTCACAATTGGCTTCAGTCATAACCTGGCATTGTCCATCAAGATCACAACACGCGCCGGAGGCTGAGGCAAATCCCTGTTGTATCCGAATAGTCGCTGTTGTAGTACCCGCGTAACCATCCAATTGCGAACCGGGACAGCCTTGAAATTGAATTTGATATGTTATATCAAAGAAACTGTCGACATTGAAATTGCCGCCGGTCATTTGGGTTAAAGTCGCTTCTCCTGGACCGGGTAAACCGTAATCGGTACCGCCAATAATGATGAATTCACAGAAATCAGGATCGCCAAATAATTGACCTGAAAAACGGTAAAAATCCTGATTGAATGTTTGTACAGGGTCGCCGGGATTACGCGGGCCGGTATGAACCTCGCACATCATGGGTACCGAAAGATGACGGCTGAATCCGGTGAAATCGCCGGTACCACTAACTATCAGATCAAGAGTCGCCTCAAAACAATGGCCAAACCCGCCCAATGTTCCGCCCGGTACCTCGCATTGGCCAGGCGATAACGGCAGTGAACAGATGGCATGGGGTTCGTCGCAAATAAAATCAGTCAGCGTTGGCTGAAGTTCGATAGTTGTACCGGGCGGCAGACCATCAATTATGTACATCGGCTCAAAAGGCGCGATGAATGGACAATCGGCCGGAAGGTCTATCGTGCCGCTACCGTTGTTTGGCGCAACACACTGGGGAAGCGCAGTTGCTTCCCAAAATAGCATTAACATTAATATTATAACGTTAATGCAACACATATTCTTTTTTGGCATTTAAACTCTCCCTTCGTTAAATCATCAACATAGGTAATTTATTCTCATTGCCTTTATTAATTTGGTAAAATATCCTATTCTTTGTTTATTTTTAAATCATCAAGCCTACTTTCGATAACTTATTAGCGACCCGGCCGGCTGTCAGGGGCGATTGGCGGAACTTCAGTCGAATTATTCCAAGCAGGTTCGTTCCTGGCGGCATCGGATATAATCTTGGTTCCGGTTACAATAGGATTATCACAGAACGGCCAACCTTCAGGTAATGGATTAGGTACATCGCCGATGGTATGATAGAGCGGTTCATATT
>CAZFSN010000300.1:0-2793 GCA_964521815.1 uncultured Ignavibacteria bacterium
TAAAGAGGACTTGCCGGTAACCTGGAAAAATTATAGTTTCGAGGAAGCCAAGAAACTTGGCGCGATGGCTTTATTCGGCGAAAAATACGGCGATACCGTGCGCGTAGTCAAATCCGGCGATTTCTCGATGGAGCTATGCGGCGGCACGCATGTTTCTCACACCGCCGATATAGGGCGATTCTTCATAATATCGGAAAGCGCGATTGCCGCCGGGGTACGGCGTATCGAGGCTATTACCGGCACTAAAGCTGAGGAGTTTTTCCAGAATCAAGCTGAACTGGTCAGCCAACTAAAGAAACAACTGGCGATTCCGCCGGACAAAGCCGATGATAACGCTGTTTCGGCCATAAAAGATTTGCAGATGAAAATCCATCCCCGGATGTTGACAAAGGAAAATCTCGATTCGAAGCTGAATGATTATCTGGATAGAATCAAAAAAATCGAACGGGAAAAGAGCAAATCAACGGCTAAAGATATTTCACAAAAAGCCGGCGAAATTAAGCCTGAACTTGAACTGAAATCACCTATCGGCGAAATTCTGGTTTTCAAGCTTAACGAGGTTTCGCCATCGGAAATGATGGCTTATGTCGATAGTTTTAAAGTTGCTTTTAAAGATAAAGTGGTCGTGACAATTTCCGCCGGAGATGGTAAATTTACTATTACCGCGCCGGAATTCGAACTGGCAAATAAAATCAAAGATGTGTTGGCCGAATGCGCCCAGGCCCGCGGCGGCGGCAAGCCGACTATCAGGGGCGCGATGACGCCGGCAAATATCGAGGCGGCGTTGGCCGGATTAAAAGAGAAATTCGCGAAATGACAGTTTATCAGAAACTTCTGGATATAAAAGCTAAAAAGGGCTGCGGCTTTCTTGTCTTAATCGATCCCGACCGCAAATCGCCTCAACAATTAGCTAAATATGTACAGAAATGCGAAAAAGCGGGGGTTGATGCTTTCCTGTTCGGTTCCTCTCTGATGATTGCCAATCATTTTGAGAAATCGTTGAAAGCAGTCAAGAAAGCCACATCGAAACCGGTTATAATCTTTCCGGGGTCATCCTCGATGGTGAGCGAGTATGCCGATGCTATTTTATTCCTGTCGCTTATTTCCGGCCGCAATCCCAACCTTCTGATTGGCGAACATGTTAAATCGGCGCCGATGATAAAGCTTATGAAACTCGAACCTATTCCCACCGCTTATATGCTGATCGAATCCGGCGTGCTGACATCGGTGTCTTACATGTCGAACACCCTGCCGATTCCCCGCGATAAGCCTGATATCGCCTGCGCCCACGCTCTGGCCGGGCAGTACCTCGGCATGAAACTGGTGTATCTCGAAGCCGGGTCTGGAGCCGACAAACCGGTGCCTCTTGAGATGGTCCAGCAGGTCAGCCGGTATGTCGATATTCCGGTAATAGTCGGCGGCGGTATAAAAGAGGCCGATTACGCGGCTAAAGTTGCCCGCGCGGGGGCCTCGTTTATTATCGTAGGCAACGCCCTTGAGGACACTCCTGATTTGGTTAGCCAATTTACCCAAATGATCCATAGGCATAAATAATGAAAAAGCAGATTATAGAACAACTTTTAGAATCAGCCGATGTTAAGAAGCAATTGGCTGATAAATATGTCGATGACATAGCAAAAGCCGCTGATATATGCGTGAAAGCTATTAAAAGCGGCGGCAAGATAATGCTGTGCGGCAATGGCGGGTCGGCGGCGGATAGTCAGCATCTGGCGACCGAACTGGTCGTTCGGCTATCGGGAGAGATTAGCCGTCAGGCTCTTCCGGCGATTGCCCTGACTACGGATACATCCACTTTAACCGCCTGCGCCAACGATTTCGGATTCGATCAGGTGTTCTCCCGTCAGGTGGAGGCATTGGGTAAATCCGGCGATATCTTAATCGCTATATCAACATCCGGCAACTCCGCCAATGTAATCAAGGCTGTCGAAACCGCCAAACGTCAAGATATGCACACTATAGGATTCGCCGGTAAAAACAAGGGCCGGTTATCTGAATTGGCTGATATGACTATCGCGGTTCCCTCCGATAATGTTCAGCGTATCCAGGAGGCGCATATCACTGTTGGACATATTATAATCAGCTTGATCGAACGGGAGATTTTTAAAGCATGACTGAAGCGGCGCGGCCCAGTATCGCGAGAAATTCCCTGATAATGTTTTCAGCCCAGGTAGTGATTAAGCTTCTCGGCTTTTTTTTTACTCTTTACGCCGCCAGGGTTCTTGGAGTCGAACTGTTCGGACAGTATGGCCTGGTTCTGGCGATAATTACTTTTTTCGGCGTCATCTCCTATTCCGGTCTGGATATCTATCAGACCCGGCAAACAGCTGTCCTAATAGATAAATCCAAAGTCGGCTCGCTTATCGGAAACGCATTTTGGGCCAGAGTGATAATCGGCGCGGGTTTAGTGATTATTATCTATCTAATTTCTATTTCTATTAATAAACCTCTATCATTCAAAGTATTCTTATGGCTGTCGGCGATAGCTATGGCTATAAATTTTCTTATGGGAAGCTTTTCCAGCGCCTTGCTTGGCTATGAGAGGTTCAAGCTTTATGGCTTTCTGGCGATGGGGACACAGAGCCTGAACACGATTTTAGGCTTACTGGTTCTTTATATTGGTTTTGGTATCGAGGGAATCGGTTTCGCTTTTGTTGCCGCCGCCTTTATCGCGACCATAGTTATTGGATTGGCTGTAAATAAAAGAGTATGCCGGGTTTCGTTCAAATTAAATTGGCAGAAATCCTTAGACATTTTAAAAAGCTCCGCTCCCTT
>CAZFSN010000301.1:0-2790 GCA_964521815.1 uncultured Ignavibacteria bacterium
CTCAAGCTTTCCCTTAGAAGGCGATAAACCGTCCGCTGATCCAGGTCCAATTCAGTGGCAATACGATTTACCTCGAGATTTTCGAAATAATACATGACTGTTACCTGCCGATGATCGCTATCGAGGTCATAGACTTTCTGTCTTACCAAATCCAGAAAGCCCTTGTATTCATCAGATTCATTGGATTCTGATGGCGGATTGGCGGTAATATTTACTAAAACCTGGTGATCGACGAAAATTTGTGTCATCTTATACTCCTTTATTGTAGCTGTTTTGGCTTTTTTAAAAAATATCGCGGATACCGGAAGGGAAGGAAATCACCGGGCGGTCATATTAAAATCACCTGAGAAAAATTATCAAGCTGACAGAAAACGTAATAGATATAGCGTGATATGTTGCTAATTCATTAATATGTGGCAAGTTATAAAAAACGCTTGACATATAGTACGAAACATGTTTTATTATGTTTAGACCAGATGAAATCGCCGCGTGGTCTGCTTAATGATTTACTTACCTTTGCAAGTTGTATTTTAAGTCCGGGAGGTAGTGTATTTATGCCGGTCGGTAAGGTAAAATGGTTTAACGACAAAAAAGGTTTCGGGTTTTTGACTTCCGATGATTTACGGGATCAGGATGTGTTTGTGCATTACTCCTCAATCGAGGGTGATGGCTTCAAATCGCTTCATCCGGGTGATGAGGTCAAATTCGAACTAATTCAGGGGCCCAAGGGTTTACAGGCGCAGAACGTCTGCCGTTTACAATGAGGGGAGATTCATAAATAAAAAGCTAATGATTACAAATATACCGGCCAAATCGATTGAGAGTGTAGGTTTTTGACATAAAATATGCGGCCCGGAACCGGCAGTTAAATATTTGGTTGAGGTTTATCTGTAGCGACAATTCCTATATTAAGGTCTCGTTTGAAAAATAGCAAAATCGTCACGCCGACAGATGCGTATAAACCGATAGTCGTAAGCATCACCGGCACGAATCCGTGATGTTCTATTATCTGACCGCCTAAATACGCGGAAAACATCCAGGCGATATTCCAGGACAGGCTTAAAAGGCTGTTGGTACCGGCGTGATGTTCGGGTTCGACTTTCTCCATGGCGAAATTATTGTATAGCGGCCATGACATATTCATCAGGCTGCCTCGAAACCAGAACGCGATAATCGCCGGCGGCAGGGAATAACTGAAAGCCAGCATAAAGAAAAAGGGAATAGAAGCCATCTGCGAAAACGATACTACCCGGATCAGCCCCATCTTCCTAGCCAGCAATGGCCCCATCAGCAAACCGAATATAGTGAATATCTGTCCCACCGAATATATCTTGCCGATTGAAGCCGAATCGAGATTGAAACGGTTGGAGAAATAGATATTGAGAAATGGAATTACCAACCCGGCTCCCAGTCCGACTAAAATTTGCGGCAGGCAAAGCCTGAACGTAGTCGGCCAGTTTCGACCCTGAAAATATTTGCGCCAATTTACCCGGCCGATCTTTATCGGGTCGGGCGTTTTTATTTTCAGATAAAAGTAAACCGAGGTAGCGGCGAAAGCGGCTCCCATCAGAAGGCTTACCCTGAAGCCGGTGACCAGCGGCACTCCCCAGTTGGCCAGTATGCGAGGGATATAGCCGCCGATCAAAGCTCCCAGCAAACCGGCGGTCCAATCGAGGGCGTAGTTGAAACTGAACAGATGCGTGCGTTCCTGACTCGATGAGTTGCGCATGAAAAACGGCGATGCCACTACGAAATGCACGGTCCAGCCGGCTCCGACGAAAATCGCCACGAAATAAAGTATCTTCACATCGGTAATAAAGGTCATCAGAATAAACGCGAACGAATTGACCGAACTGGCGGCGATCATCACCTTTTTTAAGGGGATATAATCAGCCGCGACCGCCGCCGGGATAGCGATAATCACCGTGCCCAGCCCCTGGAAAAATAGTATCTGCCCCATGATTCCCTCGGAGAATCCGAGCTGTTTCAGATAGAGATTGTATAACATCCAAATTATAGCCGTGGCATAGCCCATGAAAAAAGTCCCGCCCAGATAAAACTTGGCATTCGGCGAAAACAGTTTCAGATTCGTAAGGTAGTCTTTGATATTAGCGGTGAACATGGGGCGTAATTTAATGAATTGGCCGGGGGAGAGGGTAGTGATATTTTTCAATAGATAGGTAGAGGCGCGTTATGCAACGCTTTTGCCCTATTATCGATTTTTATTTGTAGTGATAGGGCACTGCCCTGTCAGGGGATGGTGTTTAGCATTCCGTCATGTCGTAGCCTGAAAGGCGTGACATGACGGTCAGGTTTCCCTGACGAACGCCCGGTGCCTCACAGCTTGCTGTGGGCTATACCCCCAAATTCAGCAAAGCTCAGCCGAAACCCTTGGACCTATCAAGATATTATTGCTCATGCCTAAAATATAAAATGATCTATAATAAATCTGGATTTATTTCAATCCGGATGATAAACTAATACCCTATGATTGGACGGTTGATGTGTTGATAAATGGCATTGACAGGAGATTTTTATGCGCCTGATTTCGGCGGTCGTTCTACTAGTGGGCTTAAGCGTCCCGATCTCGGCTCAACTGGGTTTTATGGAACATCAAATAACCGGCAATTTCGATGGCGCCTGCGCGGTCAGTGTTTATGATATCGATAATGATTCGGATCTGGATATAGTCGGCGCGGCTTCCAACTCTAACCTGATCGGCTGGTGGGAAAACGACGGTCTAATGAATTTCGAGTATCATCCGATAGCTCAATCTTATCTGGCGGCGAT
>CAZFSN010000302.1:0-2721 GCA_964521815.1 uncultured Ignavibacteria bacterium
TTTGCTTCCAGAGTCGTTGGTTTTAACCCCAAGATTTTAGCCGCGCCTTTATTTCCGCTAATCCGCCAGTTGGTTTTTTCTAAAGACTTTTGAATATGCTCCTTTTCGACCTGCTCGAGGGTAAAGGAATGGTAGAGCTCGCCTTCGGATTCTTCCTTGGCAATCCATTCGCCTAATACCAATTGATTTCCTTGACTGATTATCATCGAACGTTCGATAATATTTTCCAGTTCACGGACATTCCCCGGCCACGAGTAATTTTTCAGCATATCCATTACGTTTTGGGGTATTACTTCTATCTTTTTGCTTTTAATCTTTCCATATTTCAAGATAAAATGATTTACTAAAACAGGTATATCCTCTTTGCGCTCTCGCAACGAGGGAACTTTAATTGGGAAAACATTCAACCTGTAGTAAAGATCATCCCGGAATTTGTTGTCTTTAACTAACTTGGCAAGATCGCGGTTGGTGATCGCAATAATCCGGACATCGACCTTGATCGATTTATAGCCGCCGATGCGTTCAAATTCTCCTTCCTGCAAAACTCGCAAAAGCTTGGCTTGCAATTCCAAAGGTAATTCGCCGATCTCATCTAAAAGAATGGTTCCGAGATTGGCAAGCTCGAAACGACCGATTTTTCGTAAATACGCGCCTGTAAAAGCCCCCTTTTCATGGCCGAATAATTCGCTTTCGATTAAATTAGCCGGCAAAGCGGCGCAATTGACTTTCACAAGTGGTCGATTTTTTCGATCGCCGATACCATGAATCGCTCTGGCTATCAGTTCTTTGCCCGTGCCGGTTTCGCCTAAAATCAATACCGTGGAATCTGTCGAGGCTACTTGCTCTATTTTTAGCAGAGCATCATTAAGTTTACTACTGCGACCGACAATCTCATTGAAATTGTGTTCCAGTTTGATTTCTTCTTGAAGATATATATTTTCATCCTGAAGGCGATTCTTCAGGCGTTCTACTTCATCTAAAGCTATCCTAAGTTCCACGGTTCGTTCTTTAACCAATTCTTCCAATTGGCCTTGATATTTTTTTAACTCAGCTTCAGCTTTCTCTCTTTCGGTTATTTCGCTTGCCAGCTCCACATTTTTCAGGCGATAGATTTCGGCTTCCCGTTTGCTCTTTTCGCTTTCGAAGCGGGCTTGCATTTCGGCAATCTGTTTGCTTTTCTCTTCATTGAGCAGTTTTTCCTTTAATTCCGCGAACTGCTGGTGATACAACAGGGCTTGTTCATAGTCATCTTGTTCCTTAAACAAATTGATAAGCCTCTGAAGTATTTCTTTTTCATATGTTTTTATACCTGTCTCTCTTGAGAGTTGAAGCGCGTTTTTTAGAATTTTAAGAGCCGATTTATATTCTTTAAATTTGGTTTTAATATTGCCAATGTTAGAACATGATAAAATCAAGGCGTCTTTATAGCCGAGGTTTTCGGCGATTTGGCGTGATTTCTCGAAATATTCTAAAGCTTTTTCGAGCTCCTTCTTATGTTCATAACAGTCGCCTATATTGTTGTAAATAACGGCTAAATCAATGTGTTTAACTTTATCAACATCTCCCATTAATTCCAGGGCTTTAAAATAGTTTTCCAGGGCACGATCATATTCTTCTTTATCTTTATGGATAATACCAATCCTGTTATAGGTTAAGGAAATTCTATAGGTATCACCGAGTGTTTCCTGCAATTTAAGCACTTTGAAAAGGTAATTCATCGACTCGTCAAAATCGCCCCTGCCATAATAAAAAAGCGCCAGGGAAGTATAACAATCCGATATGCCTTGATTGTCGCCGATTTCTTCACATATTTTAATTGCCTTTAAATAATCATCCAGAGCCTCGGTATAATAGCATTTATCATAATAAACTCTGCCTAAACCGGTATAAGAGGCGGCAACACCTTTTTTATCATTGATTTTTCCGTATAATTGCAGTGCTTCAAAATAGCTTTTTTGAGCATCATCCAAGCTTCCCTTTATATAATTGATCCTTGCTCGAAGATATAGGGCTTTTGCCGAACCCGGAATGTACTCGATCTTGTCAGAGAGTTTTATAGCCTTGGCATTATATTGTTCCGCTTTTACCGGGTTAAAGACTCTAAGCTCATGCGTCAATTCGTTTAAAATGTCGACCTTTTTATCCCCGGACGCGGCTTTAAGTTGCGTTTCAAGATCTAGTATTTTAGCCATTTATCAGAGTTCTTTTTTTATGGTTACGTAAAATTATTTATTAAGTTGCGTCCTTCAGCTATTTTTTGGTTTTCAGTTTGACTTCTACCACGCTTTCGAAATCAGCCCTTTGAACGGTTTCAGTTGTTATTTCAAGGGTTTTGATTTTATGCCGGTTCTTCCAAGCTTAGGAAATAGGGTCGTAGACCATAAACAGCTCCGGTATCAACGGCCGGATAGAATAAGACTGCAATTAATGTGCCGGCAAAATCCTGGATTTAAAAGCCTGACCGCCGCCGTGTAAAAGAGGAGCTTTATTTCGGCAGTACCGATATCCAGGTTCTTTGCCGTCCACAGTACGATGACCCATAACGAGATTGATTCACCTAATATTACAACAGCATAAAAGTTCTTTAGCTTCATGCTCACGGTCAATTTCAATAATTTCCGGGCGCGCCGCACAGCTCCAGAATCTTTTTAATCAGTTATTTTTAAAATTAAGAGATAGATTTTTAAATTTCAAGTCAAAACCGGTAACCTTGGAATCCAT
>CAZFSN010000303.1:0-2709 GCA_964521815.1 uncultured Ignavibacteria bacterium
ATATCAAAACCGCCGTTTAATTCGATAACCTCGAAAAAATCCAGACCCCAGTTAAATGTGGCCGTCAAACGATTAATATCTTTTAGTTGTTCATTAATTTTCTCAATCCGTTCCCGGCTGGCTTTCTTGAAATCCAGCACCTTCTGGCGGGAAACATCTTCCGCCCCAAACATGGAGGTTTGTTTTCCTTCCACCGCTGCAATTTTATTTTCTTCTTTTTTCTTCAGTTGTTCCAAAAACCAGATGAGAATGTAGCTTTTTGTTTCTTCTATCTCTCTGCGGGCCTTTTCCTTTTCCTCTTTACTGGGGAGATGGGTATATTTTTGTTTTAATTCCCGGAATAGATCCAATAGCCCGGTACCTTTGGCATCCAGAGTCACCGATCTCTCCAGGTCGAAAGAATAACCGGCGACCTGGGATACTAGGGAATCTCCCTGCAGAATGTGGTAATCCAGATTAGGCAAAGGAGGTATATCTTCCACTTTTTTAGCTTCCAGGTCAACAATCAGGGAAAGCCACAGGCGCAGTTTTGCCAGGTTCACTGCCCGCCCCTGAATGTCCACCCCATAGATACAGTTTTCGATGATATATTCTTTCAGATTGTAGCGGTAATTCTCTTTTCCGATTTCTTCGGGATGAATCTCATGATCTATTTTTTCAATAATTTCCACAATCTTCAGCAGGATCCCAACCGTATACGCTCCCGATCCAACACCGGGATCAACCACTTTTATTTGTTTTAATCTTTTTTTCATTTCCTCTAATTTAGCCGGCTCGATCTTTTCCGTCTTGAAGTTAAAAACCAGTTCTTTCAATTGTATTCTGGGAACATCGGCAACATGACTCACCAGATCATTCAGCAGAGCCTCCTTTACCATAAATGCCACGATAAATTTTGGCGTGTAATAGGACCCTGTGGCTCGCCGGGGATCGGGAATATCTTTAAACTCCTTACTTTCCAGACCCAAAATCATCTGCTCAAAGATTGTTCCCATCATTTCCGGATCAATGGCCACTTCTTTCTCAAATTCGGTATCTTCCCGGATAGTGAAGTTGTAATATTCGAAGAGGTGGTCAAAGATTGCCCTGAAAGCGTTGTTGGGAATATTCAGTTTTTTTTCTTCTTCGGAAAATTCGAAAAGTCCGCCGTTCAGGAATGGTATGTTTTCAAGACCTTTAAATTTATAATCCTGAATTGATAATTTCTGGAATAGAGGAATTAAAAAATCCTGATAAAAGCTATCTTTTCCAAATGCCTTGAAATGGTTATAGAGGAACAATGGATCGTTGTTCAGATATCTTTTCTTTTGAATAAAATAGAGAAAGAAAAATCGGTTGAAGATGGTCTGGGTAAAATAGTCAGCTTCCCCCGGTTTTAACCGGTTTTTATTTATAATAATCTGCCGGAATTCCTTGTAATAGTAAACAAAATCCTTATAAAACTGCCGGCTCACCGCTTCTACATTAAAGGCCTCATCACATTTTGACTGCACTTCCAAAGCGGTTTCGTGCCCTTCGATTTTCAGTCGTTGTAACCTTTCATCTGCGGTCCGAAGCCGCTCGTCAGGTCCAACCACAATTCTACGGAAAGGCCGGGTTTTTATTTTTATTTCACCTTTTATTTTTTCGACTGGACGTAAACTGGTGAAATGAAATTCCCCGGCATGGGAATTGGAAAATATAATCAGGTTATGTGGATAATAAGTGGAAAGTTGTTCGATAACCGGTTTTTCAGTTCCTTTTAGCAGATGCTTTAATTCACAGAAGATAATTTTAAATCCATTCTGTTCACTGAATATTTCAGCAGATTTTACTTCTTCCCGAACTTTGGCGGATATATTACTCAGAACCGAACCACTGCTTATTTCGTAATTCAAATGTTCTACAAAAAGTTTTTGCAAATCTTCTTTAGATTTTAAATCTTTTAAAAGAGTTAAAATGCTCATCCCAAAATCTCCAGATTTTTTTCTGACAGCACCTTTACCTTGTCCCTTATCCAATATTTATTTGAGGCATGATCGAATACAAAAACATCTTTTTCTTTTAATAACGCCCAATGGAATAATTCATTCAGATTACCACCCCGGTCAATATAGAGAAAGAAATACTTGTTTATTTTTCTCAGTATCAGGTCATTTCGAAGCCGGATTTTATTTCTGTCCGGTCTTTTGATCTTTTTCCATAATGAAATTATCAGGACTTTATTTTCCTTAAAATCTTTTTCTAATTCCTGTGGTAGTTTAAAGTGGTCAATTCCTTTTGCCAAAAAAAAGATTACTTTTGAATCATCTCCCGGTAGCCTCTTTTTTAATATCTGCTTCTCCATGGCAGATTGCCAGCCGCCAGCCAAAACAATTTGCTTTCGGAAAATCTCCTGAAATAGATCAAGTGCCGGATAATAGACAGACAAAGGAATATTTCTTGAACAAAAGAAAGCAATTGGGTTTTCTTTCAATAAATCTTGGTTGCCGTCAGAGAAAAGCTCCATCTTTACCTGTGCTAAAATTATCGGGATATAAATTATAATAAAGGAAAGAAATAATTCAAATATTTTCAAGTAAATTTTAATCTTTTGGAAATTAGACTGCTGAATAGATGTAGCAATATATCCTCAATCTTTCTTAGCCTATATTTCCCACTGATACCGCGCCAACGAAATTTTATCATCAAAACCAAATTGTATGCCCTCTGCTTCCAACAGCGCCCGCT
>CAZFSN010000304.1:0-2708 GCA_964521815.1 uncultured Ignavibacteria bacterium
ATGAATTATAAACATGGGAGATGTAAATGAAGTTACCCACTCCACAGTAGATGGAGTGGGGCACCCGACAAGAATAATTCAGCGCAATAAATAGAAGCACAGCCGTAGGTCAAGTCCACTTGAGACTTGACGCGCGCGATTGCCCTCAGAAGCTCGTCATGAGATAGGGGCAGACGAGGACGTCTGCCGCCCACATTGGTACCTCACCCATCGGGCGAGTAGAGCATTAGCGTTGTACACAGCAAGATTTGCGGGATATAGATTGAGCGTAGAGGAATATTAGCGGTTTTTATATAGGTATTTTACCCACCCTACTTGTGGGTTACCCCATAGGTACAAACCAGTCACATAAGTAACATAATAGACCGGACACATAGGTGACACTTTGTTGTAATTGCACAGCCATAGGTCAAGTCCACTTGGGACTTGACGCGCCCGATTGCCCGCAATAGCTCGTCAGGCCCCGAGTAGGCCTGACCTACTGGAACGCCACTCGGTCAGGAGCACAGGGCTCGCTGACATACGAAAATGATTTAATAATAGCTAACATAGCCCATAACGCCTATACAACCGCATAAGCCGGTACAAAAGAGCTTGCTAATAGAATAGGCAACTCTTAAGTTAAGGCGCCAAATGTTTAAAAGATGAATAAACTGTACAGGCATTTGGCGGGTGACCCATCCGCTTGGGGAGTGTTGAAAAAGCGCCGTATATGTCATTGCGAATCCCCCGTTTAACGGGGGTGAAGCAATCTGGATGTATACAGCGCAACGACTTCCAGATTGCTTCGTCGCCCTTCGGGCTTCTCGCAATGACAAAGTTTAAGGTTTGTCAACAAGCCCGCTTGCGGTGGGATACTCCAGGTGCATACAGTATAATAGGAAGTCCCACAGCAAACTGGGGGACACCGGGGCGGAGATATATGACTGATTTTCAGGGTGAAGATAAGTTATCGAACGAAAGTAACGCACATACATCTACAGAGGCTAAGGGTCAGGACGAATTGGTGACAATTGAGACTAAGGAACTAACCCGGCGTTTCAACTCGCTGGTGGCGGTGGATCGTTTATCGCTCAGTATTTCATCGGGCACGATATTTGGTTTGTTGGGTCCCAACGGCGCCGGCAAGAGCACCGCTATCAAGATGCTGATCACTCTCTTGCCGCCATCGGGAGGCACAGCTATGGTAGGTGGTTTCGATGTCGCGCGTCAGGCCAGAGAAGTGCGTCGGCGAATAGGGTATGTGCCGCAGCTTCTGTCCGCCGATGGGGCGCTGACCGGTTATGACAATCTGCTGGTCTTAGCAAGGCTTCATGATGTCCCCAAACCGGAACGCAAACCCCGGATTCGGGAGGCGCTGGAACTTCTGGGGCTGACGCAATCGGCGGATAAGCTGGTGCGAAGCTATTCGGGCGGCATGATCCGTCGGCTTGAAATCGCTCAAGCCATACTGCATCATCCTGAGGTTCTGTTTTTGGATGAACCTACGGTCGGTTTGGACCCGGTTGCCCGGCATGCTGTCTGGGATCACGTTCGCGATCTACGTCAGCGTTTCGATACGACTATTCTTCTGACTACTCATTACATGGATGAAGCCGAGTCGCTATGTGATCAATTGGCAGTCATGCATTTCGGGCAAGTTGTGGCAGCCGGCAGCCCCAGCGAATTAAAGGCCGCGGCGGGTAATGCCGCGACCCTCGATGATGTTTTCATCCATTATACAGGCAGCGATATCGAAACGGGCGGCGCGTATCGTGACACATTTAGAACTCGCCGTACGACCCGACGTCTTGGCTGAGGATCATTTGATTATGAGAATGAAGGCAGTATGGAAAATATAATGACGGTATTGACAGATTTCCGGAAACAGACCGGGGCGATTGTAAGTGTCGAGGCTACGAAACTTCGGCAGGACCCCATGGAATTGTTCACCCGCGCAATCCAGCCTATCTTGTGGCTGGGCATATTCGGTCAGGTGATGAGCCGGGCGCGGGCTATCCCTACCGGCAACATACCGTATCTTGATTTTGTCACAGCCGGTGTGCTGGCGCAAAGCGTCTTATTTATTTCTATTTTTTATGGAATTTCCCTGATTTGGGAACGCGATCTTGGCGTCTTGCATAAATATCTGGCCACTCCGGCCTATCGAGGCGCCCTGGTTACCGGAAAAGCGTTATCGGCAGGGATCAGGGCCAGCGCCCAGGCGGTGATAGTTTACATTCTCGCCTTTGTCATGGGCGTCGATCTGTTGTTGACGCCGCAAGCAATCGTGGGAGTGTTCGTTTTCATTATTCTCGGGGCGGCGCTATTTTCGACTTTTTCGCTCGTCATCGCCTGTATAGTTAAAACGCGGGAAAGGTTCATGGGGATCGGCCAGATTTTGACTATGCCGCTTTTTTTCGCGAGTAACGCTATTTATCCGATCTCCCTTATGCCCGGCTGGCTGAAATTCCTGTCTCATATCAATCCCCTGACATATCAGGTAGATGCCTTACGTACACTGATGATCAAGGGCGGCCATTCGACTATAGGGCTGGAAATCGATATTGTGGTTCAGTTGATTATCCTAGTGATACTTATAATCATTGGCTCAAGACTTTATCCGAAAGCGATATATTAGCCGCAGGCTTAGCTATTCTGTCTAAAGCATGGGGCTCATTAACCTACGCAATTACTTTAACTACCAGACGATAAATCCCGGAACCTTT
>CAZFSN010000305.1:0-2692 GCA_964521815.1 uncultured Ignavibacteria bacterium
GATAAAGTTATCGAAGCTCTAACGCAGATGGCGGAAACGCATCCGGACAAGCTGGCAATCTATGCCGATGACGGCGAGAAATTCGGCAGTTGGCCGGATACTTACAAGCTTTGTTACGAGGAGAAATGGCTGCCTAACTTTTTCGAAGCGGTTTCGAAAAATACCGACTGGCTGAAGATGAAATTTTTCTCCGAGGCTATCGATCAATTCGAATCCAATGGCCGAATTTACCTGCCCACCGCATCCTATGCCGAGATGGGGCAATGGTCACTGCCGCCGGCAGGATTCGTGCATTATGAGGAATTGGAAAAAATTCTCAAAAAAGAAGACCTCTGGGAAAGTCATGGTTATCTCATGCGCGGTGGTTTCTGGCGCAATTTCCTGACCAAGTATCCCGAATCGAATAACATGCATAAAAAGATGTATCGGGTCGCCGCCAGGATCGATCAGATTGAGGCAACGACCAAACCTCAGAAAGAGCTATTGGCCGAGGCTGTCGATCTTCTGTATCAGGGGCAGTGCAATTGCCCATACTGGCACGGCGTGTTCGGCGGCTTGTATCTCAATCACCTTCGCTATGCCACCTATAATCGTTTTATCAAAGCGGAGGCGATTACCGACAAGCTGGGCGGTCTGCCGAAAAACGGCAAGATCGAGATCACCGATTTCGATGATGACGGGCATAACGAGGCTTTAGCTGAAACCAGGCTGTTAAACGCCTATTTCAGCCCTCGCTATGGCGGTTCGATGTTCGAACTGGATATCAAGGATAGAGGTTTCAATCTGCTGGATACGATCTCCCGCAAGCAAGAAGGCTATCATAAAAAGCTCACCGAAATACGGGATGAATCGGAGAACGAAGGCCAATCGATACATGACCGGGTCGAAGTGAAAGAAGAGGGTCTGGAGAAATATCTTATCTATGACTGGCATCGCCGGGTATCGTTTGTCGACCATATAATTCCACATCAAGCGAACCTGGAAAAATTTATCAAAAACGATTATCATGAACTGGGCGATTTTATCCTGGAGCCATTCACTGTCGAAACGAAAAAGTCCTCGGCGAATTTGCAGCTTATATTTAGCCGTGATGGTCATATCTATCATCCCCGGGGCATTTTCGATTTGCGAATTACCAAGACATTCGATATTCCCACACAATCTGCAACGATCAAAGCATCATACAAGCTTGAGAATAATTCTAAAGCGGAACTGTCATTCGTGCTGGGAATCGAGCTTAACTGGGCGATATTGGCCGGTGACGCGCCTGACCGCTACTATTATGTCGATAAGAAAAAGCTGGAAAACAGCCGGGCTAACAGTATCGGCGAAACTAATGGCGTTAAGGTATTCGGCTTAAAAGATGAATATCACAAACTCGATATCAATATCAACCTGTCCGAACCTTGCCGCCTGTGGCGTTACCCGATTGAAACAGTCAGTCTGTCCGAATACGGTTTCGAGCGGGTGTATCAATCATCATTGACCTGCCCCTGTTTCGATATCAAACTCGCTCCCGGCGCGGTTAAAGAGCTTGGCATGAAGATTGATTTTCTGGATTTATAAAGTTACGACTGATGACCGATTATGGTTGCTATCCCGCCTGCATTTTCATAATATAGTATTATCGGAAACAGGAGATTATTATGCCTGAAAGCTTGAAAAATAAAAAGATTCTAATCGGAATATCCGGCGGAATTGCGGCTTTCAAGATTTGCGAACTGCTGCGCTTGCTGGTCAAACAGGGCGCGATTGTGCGGATAGTGATGACCGAAGCGGCCGCGAAATTCGTTACGCCGCTTACGTTCTCGGCGCTGGGAGCCGAATCGGTATCGACCTCCATGTGGGACCCCAACCGCGACAGCCTCGAACATGTAAGCTGGGCCGACTGGGCCGACATATTCGTAGTCGCCCCGGCCACCGCCAACATAATCGCCAAGATAGCCACCGGCATTGCCGATGAAGTGCTGTCCACTCATTTATTAGCCTATGACGGTCCCAAGCTGATTGCGCCCGCCATGAACGTGAAGATGTGGCGGAATGCGGCGACTCAGCGTAATATTGCCGAACTTAAAAAGCAAGGGATTGAAATTGTCGGCCCGACCAGAGGCCAACTGGCCAGCTTAGTAGAAGCCGAGGGGCGGATGGTCGAGCCAGCGGAAATATTCAGGCGAATTGAGAATTTGCTCAAATCAAAATCTGATCTGGCCAAATACAAAATCCTGGTAACCGCCGGGCCGACAGTCGAGCCGCTTGATCCGGTGCGTTACATCTCGAATAGATCATCCGGCAAAATGGGCTATGCTATTGCCGAGGCCGCCAAAGCCCGCGGCGCTAAGGTGATCCTCATCTCCGGGCCGGTAGCGATCAGTCCGCCATCGGGTGTGGAACTAATAAGGGTCGAAACCGCCGAACAGATGCTGAAAGCCTGCGAAAGCAGATATAATAATATCGACGCGATTATTATGACAGCCGCTGTCGCCGACTATAAGCCAAAAATCTACAGTCGCCAGAAAATCAAGAAAAGCGAAACTAATCTGAATTTGGCCTTAACACGGAATCCCGATATACTGGGCAGATTAGCTAAAAATAAGCGTCGCAAAATTACGGTTGGTTTCGCTCTGGAAACCGAGAATTTGGAATCGGCCGCCCGGCAGAAGATGGCCGACAAGAAGCTTGATATGATAGTTGC
>CAZFSN010000306.1:0-2679 GCA_964521815.1 uncultured Ignavibacteria bacterium
GCCTTTTGGTAATAGTCAATCGCCCGGGGGAGATTATTCAGCTTTTCAAAACTTCTGGCCACAGCGATCAGTTCTGAAAAATTATAATCTTCACCTTTGAAAGCTTCGGCTTGTTTCAAATCGGCAAAATCCTCGAAAATGAAGGCAATCGATGATATCCGCGGGGTAGCTTTGGAACTTGAAACTAATGAAAATTCGGCCAGCGAATCCCCTGTATAAGAATCGAGCAGCCAGACTACCAGGCGATCATTTTCGCCAAATTCAAGCGCCGAATAGCTTAGATCGTCATATGTTTTACACTTAGTCTGCACGCGGGAGACTAACCAGCTGTAGGGATAGTCTTTCGGCCACAAAATCTTATAGGTCGGATAAGCAACGGGTTGGTTGAGGTAATTTAGTGGCCCAGGTACAACTGCCAGATGTTCCAGCCCCAGATTGGCCAGTGTTTCGCCGATTAATGCTTCAGGGTCTTCGTTGTTTTTAAAAGCCGGCTTGTCTGATTTTTGGGCGGTCAGCTTATTAATATTAAATATTTTTGGATAAAATTTACCTAAAACCAATGCCGAGGATATAATTAAAAGCAGAGCTATTATAAAGAGTCGCCAACCATGATAATGCTTTGGCCTTTGATTTCGGGTTATCCAGGTTTCCATATTAATTGGCAATCGATTGATCTTCCCAGACCCGGATTCGCATGACATCGTTAAGGCCGCGTTTCAGCTTAAAAATCGCCCAACCGTTGGCCTCATACTGAGCGTAATTGTAGTTGCCGTTGACATCCCGTAACGATAAATGGAAATTGACATTCCAGATTTCCCATTTCTCGCCCGGATGGTCCGGCATATTATCCGGTTCCGGGTCCGAACGAATCGGGATCCAGGTGTCAAGCCGGATTTCATCAAATATATCGAACAGCCGGGTGGTTCGATAAATATCGCCGGAAAGGCCATCGCGGGGAACCTCGACGATTTCGATATCGCCGTAATGATCCTGATCGACATAAATGAAAATGAAATCCTCATCAAGGCAATTCTCGTACACGTCGATATCGTTATTTTCATAGGCGTATTTGAAATTGGCTAAAACATTGTAAGCGGCAGTCGAATCATCCGGGTCTTTTTGGGAAAGAATGGGGGCTAAAAACCGCGATTCCGCCTGTGTCGGGGCGAAAGGATTGAAGCATGAACTTAAGACCAGGGCCGCGCCGAGAACTGAACCTAATATCAAAAACTTAACTGAAATGAATCTCAATTCCTGTACTCCGCTTTTAAATTTGCCCAGTCGTAATCAGTCCCGCCATACGGAATCTCCTGCCAGAAATAAATACTCCACCAATTGAACAAAGTTCGGCTCGAACTGAATGAGGCCAGGCCTTGAATGATGGTCGTATCGGTATCCAAAGAATCAACGGTCACAATTCTTATTGAATATTCACGATATAACACCGCCAGGGAGTCACCGATACTATCGGGATAATCGGCTGACGGACTCAAGACCATATCCAGATAATTGCCCTCGGCGGCAAAAGAGGCGAACAGGTTCTCGGTAACTGAAACCTCGACACTCTTATCCCATCCCCGGTAAAGATAACCGTTACCCTGGGCTTCGGCCTCGATCGAATCCTCGGTGGCGGAGAACATGAAATCGCTCGCCAGGCACAACTGGAAATTTTGGATGTTCTTTTCGTTATAGGCGTATATCATATTAATCAATACCTGTTCGGGCGTAGAGGGCGTATCCCAGGTGCCGCTGCTCCCGGCCGGTTCCTGAGCCTTTCGGGTGTCAAACGGATTTTTCAAACATCCGCCCGACCCCAAAAGCGCGATCAAAATTATTAAAAATATTTTTTTCAAAATTGGTACCTCACCGAAACGTTTATGAACTCCGATATATCTTTATCACGATCTTTAACATCCCATTCGCGCCGGCTATAGGAGAATCTCAAAGATTCACTCTGACTGAAACTCCAGATCACGTTTACCCCGGCAATTTGTTTCGAATCCCGCAATCTCAATTCCCTTTCTATTATGTCGACGCCGTTGGCCTGGTCGACAGCGGCTATATGATTGTATTCACGCTTGAACTCCCAGGAATATTCCGGTTCGATATAAAATTTAGCCGTCGGGAAATAGCCGATTCTGATATCCAGACTATGAACCCGCCGGTCCCAGCCGGTGGCCATCTGCCAGTTCTCATCCTCATAGATCAATTTGCCGTAATCCTCATAGCGATATAAATATGCCGGCATCAAGGTGAATCTATCGGTCATTTTTATATTAAACCTTGTCTCGGATGATCCCCTTCGGAAAATTCGATTCGGCGTGGAGCTCTGGCTTGGCACAAAATCATAGATTATATAATTAGCCTGGATCGCGAAAATTTGATCAATCGTCAGTTCGGGCATGATCGACCAGGCGAAATCGGTTTGAATCAGGTAGGTTTTATTCTCGTTATTGTTGGCCGAAAAAATACTGTTGGTATAAATGAAATATTAAACCCCATAAAACGTGCTGATGCGGAATTAAAAATTACAAATTACGGAGTTGCTTTTGCGGAGTGTGGATGGGGCAGTTCAGGTACTAATTATTTAGCTTTATATGCAAATATAATCATTTATTTTATTACCTTTTATTTAATTGATTTCGTAGCTACAATAAGACGGAAAGATTATATATATTT
>CAZFSN010000307.1:0-2638 GCA_964521815.1 uncultured Ignavibacteria bacterium
AGATCGAATTCCAAATGGCTGGAAATGACGGCTTGATTTTCTTTTTCAATATGACCCAGAAAAACGGCATCATACCAGTCTGCCGGCAGGGTCTTATTGCCGTTAATTTGAATCTTTTGAGTGTCTGGTAATGACATCCCGAAACCCTTCTGTATTAATCAAACATAGTAATTATTACTCTGTCTATATTATTCGGCAGTTAAGAGTGATAGGTTAAAATTATTTTTTTGCTAATTATAAAAGTATACAGTGAATAGGCTTGTGGGGCGATGTAACCGCTTGACTTAATTCAAGATATATAATGCTATAAGGGTCTTGTACTGTAGTCTGATTTTAAAGACAAATGAGCGGATTGATTTAATTATTATTGTCCGCTAATCCGCGTCTAATAATTGCTTCTCATGGGTTCTTGATTATAGAAGAAGTTCCCTCCACGATAATCATTTTCTTTAAACGTGTTGCCGAAACCAAGCCCGATTTGTTCAATCTGTAATATCAGGCCGACCTGGATAAAACCTTCGGTCCGGTAATGGCTTACCAGGTTAATTTTCTTCGATGCTTTGAATTCCAGTCTGAACATGCTTTCGGTTTTTTCCCAATTGTCTCTTTCTCGCAAAATCGAATCGATGGAGAAGATAGCTCTGTTATTCAATAGATGAACCGCGGCGCCAAGCGTGTAAAGCCTGTTCAATTTCCTGCCGCCGAATTTCGGGGCGTTCAAATCATCGATAACCAGGCCAAAAGAAAACGTTGAATTCGGCCAGTACAGAAAACCCATTTTCCATATTTTTTTCTTTTTATACAATTCATCAGAGGATGAAAAAAATGCGTATGATATTCCCCAATAGGCTCCGGGGAAAAATCGCTTGCCGCCTGCCAGAAGATATTTCCTTCGGGAAATGCCGGTTGTGTGTTTCAGCCATTGGACAGAGACCAAATCACCGTGAGAAGCCAGCATAATCCCATTGTCCCCTTTGAAAGTCGAATCGTAATATGAATGCATATAACGCAAAGCCATCACGAACCCGCACCCCAGCCCGGCGGGATTGACAAATCCGGCTGAAATGTCGGCGCTGGTCGCAACGGATTGAGGTAAAAAATCCATATCCGAATCGATTTCGGCCAAACCAACTTCGGCTAAAAAGAAAAAAAGGCAAGCCGTTATCAATAATCTTTTCATAACGGTGCAATAATAGACTTAAATTTCAAATAGAGCAAGCGGTTTATTTTTATATCATTCCGGAATACCCAATTGATCATGGTTAAAAAGTCTGACCGAAAAGAATCTTGACAAATTTAGGCACATTTTATATCATCGACTATAATTTTTCGAGACTATCCGGAAACGTGCGAGAATAATAATGGAAAATAATCCAACAGCTTTCAATGAGCGATTTTCATTGGTTAATAAATTGTTAGCCGTTATATATTTATTGACCAACATTTTGTTTATCTTGAAATATGAGATAAAATATTTTGAACCATCCTGGACAATACCTTTCATTTATGCCGTTATCGTATGCGCTATTATATTTCTTCCTCTGGAGAAGATCAAGATCAACCTGTCGGCCCGAAAGCAGTTTATAATATATTTCTCCTTTATAGCTTTAATTGCGATCGGGCTGACCTGGCTCATGTCGCAGTTCAATCCCGATAACATCGGCTGCTCGAGATTTCCGGCTATTCGCGATTGGCTGACAAATCTTTTTGAAGGCAATTACCCATATACGCTCGGAGCTTTTACATCCGGTTTTCCTTTTCTTTTCATATCGGCCATACCTTTCTATCTTCTGGGAGATATTGGATTGTATCAGATATTCAGTTTCGTCGCTTTCGCCGCTATAATTTACTTTAAGCATGATGAACTTTTTGTTTCCAAAATAAAAGTACTTTTGCTTCTGATAGCATCGCCTTTATTTTTATATGAGGTAGTCGTGCGCAGTGAGCTTTTCAGCAACATGGTCATAGTGCTTCTGTATCTGACCGTATTTGAGTCGTTCTACAGGCGCAAAAGTTATACTACCGCTATAATCCTCGGCTTCATCGGCGGGTTATTGTTGTCTACCCGGGGAATCGTGCTGATAATCTATATCATTTATTTAGGTTACATGTTCCGGCGATATCGTTTCAATAACATCAAGTTTCTATTTTTCATGTTCGCCGGTTTCGCGCTGACTCTTTTGCCTTTCATGATTTGGAATTGGCATTCCTTTATCAATAGCGGGCCATTTACGGTTCAGATGTGGTATTGCCCCAAATGGCTTTTGGCGATAGCGATTATCGCGGCGATTACTTGCGGCCTGGCTCTGAAATCTTCGGCGAAAATTTATTTCACGATAGCTATCTTGTTATTTACGGTCGTAACGGTGTCATTTGGAATACGCCTGGTTGAGTACGGTTTCAAAGAAACCATACTGCGGAACCTTTATGATATATCCTACTATTGCCTTGTTCAGCCTTTTTTACTGCTTTCATTTAATTTTACCGGCCAAAGGCGAATCGAATAATAAATTCAACGATTATGGATGATTGATTCCCGCCAAAAACTATTTGACGACCGCTTTTTCGTATAACTTCATATATTTCGCGGCGGACTTATCCCATGAAAAATCCTGAACCATGCCATTGCCCATAAGTT
>CAZFSN010000308.1:0-2527 GCA_964521815.1 uncultured Ignavibacteria bacterium
CCATTTGATCGAATTTCAGGACCTTATCGGCTCCAACCGCGAAATCGCCATGGGAAATCAACCAGTCATCTAATGGCTCATAAAAATCGTAGTCATGGAAGGCGCAACCGGCGGGATTGCCCTCAGCTCCATCCCACTCCCATGTGCCCCCTACACCAGCAGTTATATTGTAGAAGGAGTTGAGACCTGATTCAAACACCTCTTCGCCGTTGAAATCCGGCGGGACGTAGCAGGATACGTCCATATCGAATTCGCCAATATCAGTTTCGCCATAACCGCCAACTTCGATGAGGTATTGATTTCCTGATGTAGCTGAAAATGTTACAATAGAAGGTCCGAAAGAGACGCCGCAACCATCATCATCACTATCGATTAGGGTTCCAGCGAGATCTTCGCAACTGCAGCCATCATAAACTGCTAATTTAGAATCTATATCTGAATCGCATAAGTCAACTGTTACGGGTCCGTTACAAGTAGCGGTGTAGCAGAACCAGACATTAGCATCCGCATAACTGCCATCACCGTCGGTAGTCGCACGGAGATTGTTGAATTGGTAATTACCGTCGGTAATTGAAGTCGGGCTGCCGCAATCATCATTATCGGGTGGATCGCAGCTAAAACTCTCGCAGACATAGCCATCATACCAGTCTCCAAGCAGCGCGTCGCAAGCGTCATGAGTGATATCAGCACAGGTCATCCCTCCGTCGTCATAACAGCATGCGCCTATTGGGGGCGGATCATCGAGAACCCTAACAACGTCAAGCTCAAAATCCGAAGCGTCATCTCCTACGTATCTGAAGGCTATCATAACATCAGCCTCTTCGTCGTAGGCGCTTAAACTTACAGACGCCTGGGTCCAGGTAAAGCTGGACCAGACAAAACTGTCCTCGGTCCATAACGCAGCCGACCAGTTAGATCCCCCATCGGTGGATACTTTTACCTCTACGTCTGCATTATTATAGGGATCTACCAGCCAGTAATAGCTGGATGAAAACCAAAATTCCAGGCGTATGTTTGCAGCATCCGCTCCCACAAGAGAGAAAGAAGGAGTAATCAACCATTCGTCCTGTGAATAATCATAGGGAACATAAGCGCAATAAGAATCATCATAGCCATCAAATGTAGCTTGATCCCACGTGGCAGTCGAAACTGTAGTATCGGCAGTCCATCCTGTCGGCATCCAAGTATCAAAGGTTTCCGCTGGAAAAAAAGTACTAAGAACAAGAGGCGGTGAATATTCTCCCCGGCGTTGGCTGCCCTCGGGTGCTGTTTTACTTGTAAGCTTGTCGTACTTTTGCTCCGTGGGCTTTACGCGAGCGGGTCTGGACTCTTTCAAGCCGGCCTGCTTCTTAGCCTCGGGCTTTGTTATAGATAAGACATCGGTTGGAGCTACAGCATCACCTGCAGGGATAACGATTGGCCTTTCGGTTTCTACGTTTTCGCCACGTGGAGTGGCGGGCACAATAGAAGATTTTTCCTGCAAGTTGTTAGAGATCTTATCAGCCCAGGCAAATGTCAACCCGGCCATGAGCACTAAAGTTAAAGTTAAAAACAGTAATTTTTTCATAGTTTTTCTCCAAAACAAAATTGTTTGGTTTTTACTTCTTACACAACTTTCCCGATTTCCTGTTTGTTTAAGTTAAACACATACACTACATCCAGTATGATGTAAATAATTTCATAGATGCTAATTCTAACACTTCACCTCAGGCATGTCGGAACAACAAACTCCGTTATATCCAGGCAAACCTCATGAAGCAAGGGTGCAGCGCTAAAACATATTATTCGCTTTAAGGCTTCTGCCTATAAAGCGTTGCATTAATTTTGTTGTAGTTTTTTTCTCCCTTTAGTTAGCGATGTTTTTTGTCTCTCGGTTAACAACCCTGATTCCCGACATTTAAAGTTTACGGTTTTTATTAATAAAGAGAATATCCACATTCAATGTTATTTATTTAGCTGAATCGTCATTTTATTATACCACTAGCCCTAATTTGGAATGCCTCCATACAACAGATTAATCCCAAACTACACCCTATAAAAGGGTACCGAAGAATTTTTTTTGTATTCCCGGCATTGAAGATGCCTAACTGCTTAAAAACTATAACATTTCCCTTATTTTGTCAAGGGAAAAATACGGTTGCGGGAAAATAAATCAACGTCAATAATTGTAAAGTAAAATCTGACTCTAGTACCGCTATCGGGCGCTCCTTTCTTTCACTGTTAAATTTAAATAGCGTTTAAGAATATGCCCTTTATCTTTTTAAAACAAAACAACTTACACGCTTTTAAATTTGATGCTGGAGCCCGAGCAGGTTTTTATTAAGATCTTTTTTCAGTCGAAATCGGGTATTTTTAGAAACGGGGCAACTTTTTAGCAATTTCAGGTAGGTCGGGTTCCGATTTCGCCTAAGCGGGAGAGAAACCCGACGTTCTCGATTTTTATAGATTATTTACTAAAAGCAAGAAGAGGTCTTTTGATGCGAAAAGTGTCGGGTTGAATAAAGAACTTCGTTCACTTGTTCGCTCC
>CAZFSN010000309.1:0-2522 GCA_964521815.1 uncultured Ignavibacteria bacterium
CTGAAGTAGGACAAACATTCAGGTTGATCCCTCTATAACGGGCGCATTAGAAAAATCGTCAGGAAAGGATTCCTGACGGCGCGGTTTAATTATATCATTGGCGGTTCGACATACTCGCCGAATACTTCTTTCAAAGTCGAAGTTATTTCCTCGACCGTAGTATAACAGCGCACGCATTGCAGAAGTGGTTCCATGTGATTATCGCCTTTTTCGGCGGCCTGTTTGAGTTTCGCCAGTGACCGTTTGACCTTGTCATTATCGCGCTTGCTTTTAACATCTTTAAGGTTAGCCAACTGATCCCGCGCGACAGTTTCATCGATTACCAGTAGCGGGATTTCGACTTTTTCATTCTCCTCGATGAAATCATTGACGCCGACGATTATTCGTTCCTTTTTTTCGATTTCAAGCTGATAACGGTAGGCGCTCTTGGCGATCTCTTTCTGGAAATAGCCTTCCTCGATACATTTCAACACCCCGCCGCGTTTTTCAATCTCCGCGAAATAAGCTTCGGCCTCAGCTTCCATCTCGTTCGTCAGTTTCTCGACAAAATAGCTGCCCGCTAATGGATCGATAACATTTGCCACGCCGGTTTCATGCGCGATTAACTGCTGGGTGCGAAGCGCGATTTTAACTGCGTGCTCCGATGGCAGCGCCAGCGTTTCATCCATCGAGTTGGTGTGAAGCGATTGCGTGCCGCCAAGCACACCGGCCAAAGCCTGGAATGCCGTACGAACGATGTTGTTTTCAGGCTGTTGGGCGGTTAAACTGCAGCCGGCGGTCTGGGTATGGAACCTCATCAGCCATGACCGCGGATCTTTGGCGCCATATTTTTCTTTCATGTGACGGGCCCAAATTCGGCGGGCGGCGCGATACTTGGCGATCTCCTCGAAAAAGTCGGTATGCGAGTTGAAGAAATGTGATAGCCGCGGCGCGAATTCATCGACATTCTGTCCGGTCGCGATAGCCGATTCGACATAGCAGAAACCGTTGGCCAGTGTGAAAGCCAGCTCCTGCGCGGCAGTGGCGCCGGCCTCACGGATATGATAACCGGAGATCGAAATCGTATTCCATTTAGGGACATTTTTCGTGCAGTAAGACATCATATCGGTTATCAACCTTATCGATGGCTCCGGCGGGTAAATCCATTCTTTCTGCGCGATATATTCCTTGAGGATATCGTTTTGCAGAGTACCGGTCAGCTTCTGCGATGGCACGCCCTGCTTTTCGGCGACCGCGATATACATCGCCAGTAAAATTGTCGAGGTGCAGTTAATCGTCATCGAGGTGGAAATCTTATCCAGCGCGATACCATCGAAAATGATCTCCATGTCTTTAAGCGTATCCACCGCCACGCCGCAGACCCCTATCTCACCGGCTGAACGCGGCGAATCAGAATCGTAGCCCATTAGAGTAGGCAAATCGAACGCTACGGACAGGCCTGTCTGGCCTCGTCTGAGCAGGTAGTGATAGCGCTCGTTAGTCTGTTTGGGCGTGCCAAAACCGGAGAACTGACGCATCGTCCAGACCTTGCCGCGATACATAGTAGCATGCACGCCGCGGGTATAGGGAAACTGCCCCGGATAACCGATATCTCTGTCAAAATCGACACCCTCCAGATCGCCGGGGTCGTACAGGGGTTTAAGCTCTTTGGATGACACGGTCATGAATTTCTTATCCGGCGGGATTTTAGATTTGGAAAATTCCTCTTCCCATTTGCTCCGGCCGATGGCTTTGATCTTATTATTTACCTTGCTCATGATTTGTCCTTATTTAATGATTTAATTATCTCCGCAGTTATCTGATACGGATTACTTTCGCCGCTTAAAATACGTTCGACATATATATTAAAATTGTTTTCAGTTAAAATATGTTTCGAGATATATTCTCTCAGTTCCATACCGATAATCCTGTGAAGGTCGGTCGCGGCTTTGCGTCGGCGATGCCATTCAATATTATCGGTTGAGGTCAAAAACTTTCGATGATTGTCAATTTGCGTTTGAAGCTCATCTATGCCGATATCGTTTAGCGCCTGGGCCGCGATAACCGGATACGGCCAGCTGCCTTTTCGGCGTTTATTTTCGAGAATCATATTGAGTTCGCTGTTGATATAATCCGCGCCGGGTCGATCTGATTTGTTGATTACGAATATATCGGCTATCTCCATCAAGCCGGCTTTTAAAGCCTGAACGGAATCGCCGGATTCCGGAACCAGCACTACCACCGTGGTATCGCATGCATCGACTATATCGAGTTCAACTTGACCCACGCCGACAGTCTCTATCAGGATTATTTCCTGGCCGAATGCGTCCATGGCCATCGCTACCTCGCCGGTGGAGGCCGCCAGCCCGCCTGAGGAACCACGTGTAGCCATACTTCGGATGAAGATATTTTCGTACTGGGTCAGATTCTGCATCCTGATCCTGTCGCCTAAAAGCGCGCCGCCGGTAAACGGCGAACTGGGATCGACCGCGATTATACCGATCGATTTGTCGACGGCGTGATATTTCTTGGCCAGCATATCG